>CAMHNT010000007.1 GCA_946186535.1 uncultured Clostridia bacterium | reverse complement strand
TATAGCTTAATAAAAAATTAAAGCACTTATGTAATATAACAGCTTTGCTGTTAAGGAAACTCCTCGGAACAAATTGTATACCGAGGAGCTTTTTTATCAGAATAAAAAATAAAAAATTACAACAAATTTCTCTTTACAAATCCGAATTTCTATTATATAATAAACAATAAAGATAATAATTATCGATTTGTTATCGTTTGTAAATAATAATCCTTGTGTGCGAATAAATTTATTATATAAAAACTCTTGAAAACGGAGAGTAAATATTATGAGAACGCAAAATTATTCGAGAAAAAGACAGGCTATCTATGAGCTTCTTCTTTCGACGCGTGAACATCCTAACGCTGAATGGATTTATAATAATCTGAAATCCGACTATCCGGATCTGAGTCTGGGAACGGTTTACAGAAATCTGAAGCTTCTTGAAGAAAACGGCTCCATAAAGTCTGTGGCGGTTGTAAACGGATGTGAAAGATATGACGCAATGACTTCGCCGCATTCTCATTTTGTGTGCAATAAATGCGGAAGAGTTATTGATGTTTTTCTGAAGAATGAGTTTTCAGAGTTCACCGAAAAGGTGCGTGTTGAGGGTGCGAAGGAGATTGAATCCTTCAGTCTTATTTATTACGGCTTGTGCGATAAATGCTGATGAATTGTCTGAAATGTCCTTAAGGGACGTTGATCAGGTCTGTCCGATTAAAAGGGAAAGCTCCGTATCGGACGGCTGTTAATAGAATTTTAATTTGAATTAAAATCAGGAGGTTTTTTATTATGGCTAAGTATGTATGTTCAGTTTGCGGTTATGTTTATGAGGGCGACGCAGCTCCCGAGGTCTGTCCTATCTGTAAGGCTCCGGCTTCAAAGTTCAATCTCGTTGAAGAGGAAGCTTCCTACGCTACTGTTCACATCATCGGCGAGGGCGGCAAGGATAAGGTAGAGCCTGACGTTTATGCTGATCTTGTTAACAACTTTAACGGCGAGTGCAGCGAAGTAGGTATGTACCTCGCTATGGCAAGAGCCGCTGACAGAGAAGGCTATCCGGAGGTTGCGGCTGCATTTACAAAGTATGCTTTCGAAGAGGCTGAGCATGCTGCAAAGTTTGCGGAGCTTCTCGGCGAGGTCGTTTCACCGTCAACAAAGAAGAATCTTCAGATGAGAGCAGACGCCGAGGCAGGCGCATGCGCAGGCAAGTTCGAGCTTGCAAAGAGAGCAAAGGCTCTCGGTTACGACGCTATTCACGACACTGTTCATGAAATGGCTAAGGACGAAGCAAGACACGGCGCAGGTTTTGCTGGTTTGCTCAAGAGATATTTCGGTGAGTAATCGATAAATTATATTTTCTTATAAAAAAAGGACGTCTGAGTTAATCGGGCGTCCTTTATGTTTTTTGATTTATGATTAAGGTAAGGCTGAACTTCATCATTGAGACGAAAGACAAGCCGTGAATACTGTCAGTTCTTCCACTATGCACTATCGGGGAATCCGGCGATAAATATATAATACTGATTTCTGATTAAAAGACTTAAAGATTTTAATTAGAAAGCAGTATAAGAGTCGCCTGTTAAAAGAAGTCCCCGGTTTGTCCTCAGATTTAGTGAATAATATAGTTATCAGGGGCATATCTTTTAATTGATATGCCTGAATTTTTTTCTAAGGATTTTTGAGTCAGTTAAGATTCTATTACCATCTATAAATGATCATTTTTTTAAATTGCAAAAAACTTTGAAAGAGGACTGTTAAAGTTTTTGACGCACTTTTTTCAAAAAGTGCGCGGGTTCCAAGGGCAGCGCCCTTGGTCGCCGAAGGCATAATCCTGCCCTTTGCAAGGGTGAATTTCCAAAACAGTCCGGCGGACTGTTTTGGAAAGAGGGACGCTTTGGCAGAAAGCGTCCCTTCCCGAGGGTTAAAACAAATTTTCCTCGCCGATCCAAGGCAACTTGATCAAGTATATTTTAAAACTGTTCACATATTTTTTACTCATTCAAAAACCCTGATTTTTTATCCAAAAGACTTGACAAAATTCGATTGTTAGTGTAAACTAATAGTTAGAAGAAACTAATAGAGGGAATGCTATGGATATGACTCAACAGCTGCATGAATTGTGTGAGCTTCATATAATGTATGCCGGAGTTTTGAACAAGGTTGCCGACGGAATTTCGGCGAGAGGCGAGGACGGTATTGTCATTTGGCTTAATATGCGGAAAAGCATTGCTTATCCTACCGATATCGTTAACCACTTCTGCCTCAGTCCCGGAAGAGTTGCGAATGTTCTGAAAACTCTCGAGCAGAAGCAGCTTGTTACAAGGACTCATTCCGCCGACGATCACAGAAAGGTTTGTGTTCAGCTAACGGAAAAAGGAAAAGTTTATGCCCAAAAATGCTATGATGATTTGCTGGATGCTCACAGAGGGATTCTGGAAAAAATGGGCGAGGAGGAGAGCGAGCTCGTTTTAAAGCTTGTTAACCGTATTTTGAAAGCTGTCGGGAAAGAATATATTGATGTTCAAAAATAAATTGCCTGTCGGAAGGACAGGCTTTTTAAAAACAAAATTAGTTTCTATTAGAAATATCTTCTATCATGAAGAAAGGTGATGAGTTATGACACTGAAGGAATTGGAAATAGGGAAGTCCGCAGTGATTTCAAAGGTTGGCGGTGAGGGTGCTCTCCGTCAGCATTTTCTCGATATGGGCGTTATTCCCGGGGTTGAAGTAACCGTGGTGAAATATGCCCCGATGGGTGATCCGGTCGAGCTGCTTATCCATGGATATAAGCTTACATTAAGACTGAATGATGCGGATAAAATTGAAATAGAACCCATAAAAAAGAAAACGGAAAAATCAAAGAGCAAGGAAAGTTCAAAAAACAGGAATCACCCCGGTCTCGGCGAAGGCGGAAAGTTTCACCCGAAAGGCAGCGGCGATCCGCTTCCGGAGGGAACTCTTCTGACATTTGCACTCGTAGGAAACCAGAACTGCGGAAAGACTACACTGTTCAATCAGCTTACCGGAGCAAATCAGCATGTCGGAAATTTTCCCGGTGTGACGGTTGACAGAAAATCCGGTCCTATCAAGGGACACCCCGACACCGAAGTCACCGACCTTCCGGGTATCTATTCGATGTCGCCTTACAGCAGCGAGGAAATCGTTTCGAGAAATTTTGTTCTCAATGACAAGCCTAAAGCTATTATAAATATTGTTGACGCGACAAATATCGAAAGAAATCTTTATCTGACCATGCAGCTTCTGGAAATGAATATTCCTATGGTGGTTGCGCTTAATATGATGGATGAGGTTGCGGCAAACGGCGGTGCGGTCGATATCAACGAAATGGAGGAAATGCTCGGCGTTCCGGTTGTTCCGATTTCTGCCGCTAAGAATTCCGGCGTTGAGGAGCTTATTGAACATGCAATTCATGTTGCGCATTATCAGGAAAAGCCGCTTCGCCGTGATTTCTGCGACGAAAGCAGCAACGGCGGCGCTGTTCACAGATGTCTGCACGGTATAAGACACCTGATAGAAGACCACGCAAAAAGAGCGGAGCTTCCGGTTCATTTCGCTGCAAGCAAGGTTGTCGAGGGAGATTCTCTGATTCTTTCCCAGCTTATGCTTGACGATAACGAGAACGAAATGCTTGAACATATTGTTCTTCAGATGGAAACGGAAAGAGGTCTTGACAGAAGCGCTGCAATAGCCGATATGAGGTTTTCTTTCATTCAGAAACTCTGCGACAAGACGGTAACCAAACCGAAGGAAAGCAGGGAACGCATACGAAGTGAAAAAATCGACCGCATACTCACAGGTAAATTTACGGCGATTCCTTCGTTCATAATTATTATGGGTTTGGTGTTCTGGCTGACATTCAACGTAATCGGCGCATGGCTTCAGGGGCTTCTGGAAACTGGGATTGACGCGCTGACAGGCGTTGTCGACAATGCGCTCACATCGGCAAATGTCAACGACGCACTTCACGGGCTTGTTATTGACGGTATATTCGCAGGCGTCGGAAGCGTGCTGAGCTTTCTGCCGATAATAGTCACTCTGTTTTTCTTCCTGTCGCTTCTTGAGGACAGCGGCTACATAGCCAGAGTTGCTTTCTTTATGGATAAGCTTCTGAGAAAAATCGGTTTGTCCGGAAGAAGTATAGTTCCTATGCTGATAGGATTCGGATGTACTGTACCTGCGGTAATGGCGACGAGAACGCTTCCGAGTGAGCGTGACAGAAAGATGACGATTCTTCTTACGCCGTTCATGAGCTGTACGGCAAAGCTTCCTATATATGCGTTCTTCGTTCAGGCTTTCTTCCCGAAGCACGGTGCGCTGATTATGATCGGACTTTATTTCCTCGGAATTGTAGTAGGAATTCTTGTTTCATTGCTCTACAAGGGTACATTGTTTAAGGGTGAAGCTGTTCCGTTCGTTATGGAGCTTCCGAATTACAGAATGCCGGGTGCGAAGAATGTTGTTCAGCTTCTGTGGGAAAAGGCAAAGGATTTCCTTCAGAAGGCATTTTCCGTAATTCTGATCGCAACTATTGCGGTTTGGCTTCTCCAGAGCTTTGATCTCCACTTCAATTTCGTTGAAGATTCCCAGAATAGTATACTGGCAACGATTGCGGGTCTTTTTGCACCGATAATGAATCCTATCGGACTGGGAGACTGGAAAATCTGTGTATCGCTTATCAGCGGTTTTATGGCTAAGGAAAGCGTAGTTTCAACGCTCGAAATTTTATTTGCCGATGGAGTGACGACAGCGCTCGGTTCGCTTTCGGCTGCGTGTCTGCTCGTGTTCTCACTTTTGTATACCCCGTGCGTTGCGGCGATAGCTTCCGTAAAGCGTGAGCTTGGCGCAAAGTGGGCAGTGGGCGTTGTTGTGTGGCAGTGTGTGGTTGCATGGTTTGTGACTCTTCTGGTTCATCTGATCGGCTTGATGATTGGAGTTGTTTAATATGAATGTCTGGGATATTATCTTGACTGTATTGATTTCATTTATATTTGTTATGGCAGCGGTAAAATGTGTTCGTGACAGAAAAAACGGGAAGGGCTGCTGCGGTGACTGTTCTAAGTGCGGCGGTTGTCATGTTAAGTAGGTGAAAAATGTATGGCTGAAACGATCATATTAATTGCAGTTGTTCTGCTGATTGTATGGGCAGTTTTTCATACCGTGAAAAAATCACGGAAGGGCGGAGGCTGCTGCGGTGAGCATGAAACGGCGGAGAAGAAAACGAAAGTCAGCGACAGAAACAAATCTCATTATCCGTACAAGCTTGAAATGAACATCGGCGGTATGACCTGTGAGAACTGTTCCAGGCGAGTTGAGAACGCATTGAACGAGCTTGACGGAGTCTGGGCGGTCGTCGATATCGGCAGCCACAAAGCGACAGTCAGAACAAAGTCGGTTCCCGATGAAAAAGAGCTAAGGAATGCGGTCATGAATGCCGGGTATGTTGTGACGGATATAATTAATAAATGAAAAATCTGCGGTAAAAAGAACCCCTGTCGGGAGAAACTTAATTCTCTCGGCAGGGGTAAATTTGTATCTGTATAATAATATGTTAAAAAGTGTATAATTCACGAACAAAGTCCGGAATCGTAGTAAAAAAAGAGAAACCCTGACCGGGAATTCTTCCTATCCTCGGGCGATGTTTTATGTCAAGAACAAAGTCCGGAATCGTAGTAAAAAAAGAGAAACTCTGGCTGGGAATCCTTCCTATCCTCGGGCGATGTTTTATGTCAAGAACAAAGTCCGGAATCGGTTTTAAAAAGTAACTACCGGCTGTTCGGGTTGGGTGGCAGGGGTTACGGAAATTACCTTAAGTACAGGTCCTTTGCTCTTGTAGAGCTTGTTGTACTCAATTGAGATTTTTGCCGTGATGTTGATCCATGTTCCCTGAAGCAAGCCTAAATCGGTTTCCGACTGACAGATAACTCCGCCGTAGGTAATGTCTTCAACACAGCATGTCATGATGTGTCTGCCGACTGCGAAGGTCTTGCTGTCGAAGTCCTTGTTTTTTGCCACGAGTCCCTTGAATTTGATTGTCTTTCCGTCGTATTTTTTCATCTCTTCGGTGCAGTCCCTGTACCAGAGAGCATAGTCGTTGTCCTGGATTTCGATAACGTCGGCGTCAACGTCGAAGGGGAGAGGGTCTATGATATCGTCGTAGACTACCTTGCCGTTTGAATATTCATAGGCTATCTCGGTTCTTCTGCTGAGCGCTCTCACAGCCGTGTGGAAAGGCATCTGATCTGCGCCGACGGGAAGCCTGTTGAAAATTACCATATCAGTGTCGGTGATCTTGTCGACAACAAGACTTCTGATATTGGCGTTGTAAGTTTCAAATGTCGATGCGTCAAAGAAGGTCATCTGCTGATAGATAATCCATTCCTCCGGCATTGCGTCGTAAAGCTCCTGAAGCTGCCACATTCCGTTGTATTCAACGAGAACACGTGTTGCTTTTGCCTTTTTTGCCGCAGCAGCAAGCCTTTCTTCGGTGAGATCTTCTTTTTCTTCGATAACTTCAAAATGAATGTCCTTGCTCGGGATTTTTGAAGCGTCATATTCTTCGATGCCTTCTTCACAAACTAAAACGAGAGTTTTTTCGTTTTTGTGGAATTTCTTTTCTTCAAGAGTTTCCTGAATGAATTTGGTTTTTCCGCTCTCGAGAAAACCTGCAAATAAATAAACCGGAATTTCCATGTTTTCCTCCGTCAAAATTTTTATGATATTTATGATAATTAATTGCCGAACAGCCTCCGGTACCGAAGCTGTCCGGCAAATTCGGTCAAAAATATTGATTAAGCTCCGAAAAGCTCTGCGATTGCATTTTCCGAAATCTTTGAACCGATTACGCAGAGTCTGCCGATTGTAGCGGCTGAACCCGTTCTTACGTCAGGCTCGCCCGGAACGTAGTCGAAGTGAATCCATGCGCCGTCGGAACCTGCAACGATACCCTTCGCACGGAGAATGATACCGTACTTTTCTTCGTTTTCAAGCTCTTTAAGTGCAGCTGTGATTTCCTCGGCTGTGAATTTCTTTGTTGTTTCAATGCCCCAGCTGGAGAATACCTCGTCGGCATGGTGGTGATGATGACCGTGCTCGTGATCATGATCGTGACCGCAGCCGCACTCGTGGTCGTGATGATGTTCGTGCTCATGGTCATGATCGTGGTCGTGATGATGTTCATGATCATGATGATGTTCATGATCGTGGTGATGTTCGTGCTCATGGTCATGATCGTGATGGTGTCCGCATACAGGGCAAACATCCTCTTCTTCCTGAAGCTTTTTGAGTGCTTCTTCAAGAGTGTTTTTGTTTTCGATAGCGAGAACAATCTGCTCACCGCTGAGGTTGTCCCAGTCGGTTGTGATGAGCTCGGCTTTTGAGTTGTGCTCTCTGAGGAGCTTTACGCAGTCTGCGAGTTTTTCATCGGAAAGGTTATTTGTGTGGCTGAGAACGATTGCGCTTGCGTGTTCAACCTGGTTGTTGAAGAATTCACCGAAGTTCTTGATGTACATTTTGCATTTCTTTGCATCAACAACCGTTGTGAAGCTGTTGAGAACGAGGTCGTCGGAGTGAATGTTCTCGACTGCTGCGATAACGTCGCTGAGCTTTCCTACTCCTGACGGTTCGATGATAATTCTGTCGGGTGCGTACTGCTCGAGAACTTTTTTGAGAGCCTCGCCGAAGTCGCCGACAAGACTGCAGCAGATACAGCCTGAATTCATCTCGGTGATGTTGATTCCTGCGTCCTGAAGAAATCCGCCGTCAATTCCTATCTCACCGAATTCGTTTTCGATGAGAACGAGCTGCTCACCGCTGTAAGCTTCGCTGATGAGCTTTTTTATTAATGTTGTCTTTCCTGCGCCGAGAAAGCCTGAGAAAATATCTACTTTTGTCATATTTATTACTTCCTTATTATAATATGAAAAACACATAAATTTTTGTGTCTATTCTATAGTTTAACACTAAAACCAAATCTATGCAAGTCAATATAATGAAAATATTGTTAATAAAATATCAAATTAGTTTAAACCTATTCAGCCGAACACGATAGACAGTTCGATGGGGTGATTTAACTTTTGAAACAAAAATCCGTAAACTGAAAATCTGTTTTTATATTGCACAGGTAAAAAAGCTGTGGTAAAATAAATTCAAATATTTTTTCGGATAGGGAGGAAGATTATTATGCCGAGAAAGGTTCTGATTACGGGCGCAAGCTCAGGAATAGGAAGAGATATCGCAAGGATTTTTGATTCGATGGGCTGTGAACTCATTCTTGTCGCAAGACGTGAGGACAGACTTAAGGCTCTTGCAAGCTGCCTTAACGGTACCCCCAGAATAATCGCTATGGATATTGGAAACGCAGAGAATGCAATGGCGCTCTATGAAATGACAAAGGATGAGAATATAGATATCCTCATAAACAACGCAGGCTTCGGTCTTTGGGGCGGTTTTTCGGAAACAAGTACGGAAAGAGAAGTTGAGATGATAAGGCTTAACGTTGAGGCGATGCATGTGCTTTTCAAGCTCTTTCTCAAGGATTTCAAAGCGAAAAACAGCGGGAAGATTCTGAATGTTGCTTCTGCGGCGGCTTTTGCCCCCGGACCGTATATGGCGGCGTATTATGCGAGTAAGGCTTATGTATTAAGACTTACTCAGGCTGTTGCGCATGAATTAAAAGAGGAAAACAGCAGCGTTACGGTTTCGGCGCTTTGTCCGGGACCTGTCAGCACAGAATTCAATAAGGTTGCCGGTGTTAATTTTTCGATGAGACCTCTTTCGAGCAAGAAAGTCGCAAGGTATGCCGTTATGAATATGCTCAGGGGAAAAACGGTAATTATTCCGGGAACCACGGTGAAGCTTGCTGCATTTGCTTCGAAAATTACTCCGTCATCAATAACCTGTGATATTGTTTCGGGTATTCAGAAGAAGAAAATGGGATAAGAAAATATATCAACGTGAAAATTCCGTGATGTTATCGTGATAGGATAAAAAATGCATGCGGATTTTTTGTGATTTCGTCGTAATAGCTAAAAAACACCTTTAATTTTAGTTCAGTATTATTCTTCCGAATTCTTTTTTTATTCTTTAAAGTAATTAAAAAAATCTCTTGCTATTTTATAATATTACCAGTATTGGTGAAAAACTGTGCGTGTTTTTGTATTGTCACCAAATTTCTAAGGAGGAATAAACAATGAGAAAGCTGTTCAAAAAAATTATATGCTGTGCATTGTTGGCAGGTATCATTGCTTCGGGCGGAATTGCTGCTATCAACAGTACTTCCCTGAATGCCGACGCTGCGACCGTTGATCAAGAGTCGGCTGCAGCGAACGGAATTATCGTCCACTATAAGGACGACGCAGGCAATGTGCCTAATATTTATTACTGGAACTCTTTGCCTGATAACCTGGAGGTTGAATATCCGGGCGAAAAGATGACTGCGGATTCCAACGGCTGGTATACAAAAGCATTTGACGGTGTAAACAAAATCAACTTTGAATTCGTTGTTGACGGCGAACAGACAGCCGAATTCACCAGAAGTGCAGCGGGCGAATACTGGTACAAAAACGGCAAGTGGTACACAAAGAATCCCGAGGAAGTTGATGATTATAACCGCACGGATATGCGTCAGGAATCGATTTACTTTGTAATTACAACTCGTTTCTATGACGGCGACACAGGAAACAACGTTCACTGCTGGGACGATACCAAGGCGGGCAACCCCGATACCGATCCGGCGTGGAGAGGCGATTTCAAGGGCCTTATCGACAAACTCGACTATATCAAGGCTCTCGGCTTCAGCGCTATCTGGATTACTCCTGTTGTTGAGAACTGTTCAAGCTATGATTACCACGGTTATCATGCTTTTGATTTTACTCGTGTAGATCCGCGTTATGAGAGTGACGGCGCCACATTCCAGGATCTGATCGATGCTGCACACGCAAAAGATATTAAGATTATACAGGACGTTGTATGGAATCATACTTCAAACTTCGGTGAGAATTTCCTTGCTCCTATGTTCGAAAAGGAGTACACTACTCTCCAGGATCTGGGCTCTTTCAGCTGCCTTAAGCCTAAAGAGGGTTCAACTCTTCTTCAGGCATTCCCGGACTATGAGAACCTTGAGGGCGGTGCTCAGTTCCATGCACGTCTTGACGTTATGAAAGAAGATCAGTATGATACAAACCACTACTATCATCATGACAAGAGTCTCAGCTACGGTTCCTATACCGAGCAGACAGGTCAGATGGCAGACGACTGCGTAGATATTAACACGGAAAACCCTGCTGTTGCAGAGTATCTTGTTGATGCGTTTAAGCAGTATACTGACATGGGCGTTGACTGCTTCCGTCTCGATACGGAAAAGCACATCAACCGTCTGACGCTTAACAATGCATATTTCCCTGAATTTACAAGTATAGACAATTTCTATATCTTCGGTGAGGTTTGTGCAAGAGTCCGTGAGGTTATTAACGAGGGCGGACTTTCCGATTCCTGCTGTTTCTATACATGGAAAGAGCCGAGCGGCGAGCCTTCGTGGAGCAGCGACTGGCAGACAAACTATGATAATGCTATAGCTCACTTCCTGAAGTACAACGTCAAGAGTCCTGACAGAACAAGCGACAATGCGTTCCTCAACGGTAACGCTTATCATACTCCTGATTACAGTGAGTGGAACGGTACAGGTACGATCGACTTCCCAATGCACTGGAATTTCTATCGTGCAAGCGATGCATTCAATACCGCCAAAGGCGGCGACTCGTTCTACAACGACGCTACATGGAACGTAGTATATGTTGACTCTCACGACTACAGCCCCGATGACTGTCAGACTGTTCGTTACAACGCAGGCGAGGCTGCATGGGCTGAGAATATGAGCCTTATGTTTACATTCCGCGGTATTCCTTGTATTTATTACGGCAGTGAGGTTCAGTTCATGGCAGGCGAAGTTATCGATGTAGGTCCTAACCTTCCTCTCGCAAAAACAGGTCGTGCTTACTTCGGTGATTACCTTGAGGGTAGCGTTACGGCTTCCGACTTCGGCGAGTACACGGCAAGCGGCACGGTTTCCGAAACGCTCAGCGCTCCTCTTGCAAAGCACCTGCAGAAGCTCAATCAGATCAGACGTGCTGTTCCTGCTCTCCAGATGGGTCAGTATTCAACAGAAGGCTGTGACGGCAACATGGCATTCAAGCGCCGCTACACGGCTGACGGTATTGACAGCTACTGCCTCGTTACTGTTTCGGGCGGTGCAACATTCACAGGTGTTGAAAACGGCACTTATGTTGAGGTTGTAACGGGTAATACAGTAAATGTTTCCGGCGGTACGCTTACAACGGATTCTATCGGACAGGGCAATATGAGATGCTATGTTCTTCAGACATCCGGTGCTCCTTCCGGAAAAATCGGCGGAGACGGAACATACCTTAAGTAATTTTGATTTCACCTAATTTCTTACATAAATTCCAATAATCCTTTTCGGGAAAGACCGTTGCTTATGCTTCGGTCTTTTCTGTTTTTGAGGAAATGGGGAATGATTTGATGCAGGAGGGACGGATTCGGTGGACCAGACCGAATGATTTTTTGTCACATAATTTCATGGTAAATTCAGGTTTCATATTTGTTATAATTCTGAATAAGAAATATAAGTCTGCTGCACTATTCTATAATATAAACAGTTAAATTTGGGCAATTCGACTTTATTTTAGAATTTTAAACAAACAGGTAAAAATACCTGTCGGATAAAAAGGAGAAATTATCTATGAGAAAGCTCATGAAAAAAATTATTTGCTGTGCTCTGCTCCTGGGCGTTGTCGCTTCCGGCGGTATCGCAGCGCTTAACGGTGCTTCGATCAATGCCGACGCCGCAACGGTAGGCTATGAAGAGTCTTCCGCAAACGCAATTACCGTTTACTACAAGGATGACGCAGGCAATGTACCCAGTATCTACTACTGGAACTCACTTCCGGACAATCTTGAGACAGAGTATCCGGGCGAAAAGATGACCGCAGGTTCTAACGGCTGGTACACGAAAACCTTTGCCGGCATTACGAAGATAAACCTGGAGTTTATTGTCGACGGCGAACAGTCCGCAGAATTTACGAAAAGTGCGGCAGGCGAATACTGGTACAAGAACGGAAGATGGTACAGCTACAATCCGGAGGAGCTTGATGATTACGACCGCACCGATATGCGTGAAGATTCCATTTACTTTGTAATCACAACACGTTTTTATGACGGCGATACGGGCAACAATGTTCACTGTTGGGACGACGGTCAGGCTGACAACCCCGACAGCGACCCTGCATGGAGAGGCGACTTCAAGGGTCTTATCGATAAGCTTGACTACATAAAGGCTCTCGGATTCAGCGCAATCTGGATTACGCCTGTAGTCGAAAATGCCAGCGGCTACGATTACCACGGCTATCACGCATTTGATTTTTCAAAGGTTGACCCTCGATATGAGAGCAGCGGCGCAACCTTCCAGGATCTCATTAACGCTGCGCACGAAAAGGATCTGAAGATTGTACAGGACGTTGTATGGAATCACACGGGAAACTTCGGTGAGGCAAACCTCGGAGAGATGTTCACGAAGGATTACTCAATGCTTGACGATCCCGACTGTATGAAGGTTATAGACGGTTCGGATCTCGCAAACAGCTATCCCGATTATGAGAATATGATTCCGGGCGACCAGTTCCTCGCAAGACTTGACATTCTTAAGGATCTTACGAGTGCGGGTCATGACCCTGCAAACAATTACCACAGAGAGCAGGGAATGGGCTACGAGTCCTCTATCGAGCAGCAAGGCTCAATGGCAGGCGACTGCGTTGACCTCAATACGGAGAACCCCAATGTTGCAAAATATCTGACAGAAACATATCATGAGTATGTAGATATGGGTGTTGACTGCTTCCGTCTCGATACGGAGAAGCACATCAACCGCTGGACTCTGAACAGCGCATATTTCCCGGCATTTGAAGATGTTGACAACTTCTTCATCTTCGGCGAGGTTTGCTCCAGAGTACGTGAGGTATGGAACCATAATATTCCGTCAAGCTCACCTCCGTTCTTCACATGGGCTGAGACAGAGAGCGAGTGGATCGGCAACTGGAACACAACAGACCCGACCGCCAATATCGCAACCTCTATCGCTCACTACGACGCACACCGCGGCGACTATGTGAATCCGACAAGTACAAATGCATTTCTCAGCGGCAATGCTTATCATACTCCCGATTACAGCGCATGGAACGGCACGGGTGTTATCGACTTCTCGATGCACAGAAACTTCGGTAATGCGAATTCAGCGTTCGGTGCTGCTCTTGCGGAGGATCAGTACATCAACGATTCGACATGGGTAGTAACCTATGTTGATTCTCACGACTACGGTCCGGAGGATACCGGCGAGGATATAAGATATAACGGCGGTACACAGGCTTGGGCCGATAACCTGAATCTTATCTTTACGTTCCGCGGTATTCCTTGTATCTACTACGGCAGTGAGGTTGAGTTTATGAAGGGCGCCGTTATTGACGTAGGTCCTAATAAGCCTCTTGCAGAAACAGGCCGTGCTTACTTCGGAGACTACCTTGAGGGTACGGTTACTGCTTCCGATTTCAGCCAGTACAGCGCAAGCGGTACTGTTGCGGAAACTCTGAACAATCCTCTTGCCCAGCACGTTCAGAGACTTAATCAGATCAGACGTGCTGTTCCGGCTCTTCAGAAGGGTCAGTATTCGACGGAAGGCTGCTCGGGCAATATCGCTTACAAGCGCCGTTACACAGCAAACGGAGTAGACAGCTACTGTCTTGTTGCAGTAGGCGGCGGAGCTACGTTTACAGGTGTTGAAAACGGTACTTATGTTGAGGTTGTAACGGGTGCGACGGTTACCGTTTCCAACGGTACTCTTGCAACCGATTCTATCGGCAGCGGAAACATGAGATGCTATGTTCTCCAGACAAGCGGTGCGCCTTCCGGCAAGATCGGTACGGACGGCACTTATCTGAAGTAATTTCTTTGGGTTATAATATATAAAAATATACAGAAAAAGTCATGGTCTAAGCCATGGCTTTTTTGTGTTTTATAATATCCCTAAAATTAAAGCATATTGAATAAGTAACTTTATATGTAAATGACAAAGTTGAATGATTGCTCAACTAATACTTGACAATAATGCTCTTCAATGATAAAATATAAATAAAGGTTAGTGAATCAAAATAGTTGAATGATTGTTCAATTAATATATAACCTGATTTTGTCATGAGTAATCAGGCTATATATAGCAAATTATTTGGATTTCATTTTTTACTATTAGGTTTTATTCAACTAACTTGCTTCACTGCGTACCGGAATACAATTTACCGTTTGTATTTAATGATATACTGTTGAATAGGGGATTCAGTCGTTCTTATGTATTCCGTCGGTATAACGACAGTGTTTCCGGCGCAGTGATGCCGAACAGTATTGACAACTTATGAAGGGAGTATGGATATGTACTTGGAGATCAATAATTTACACAAGTTCTACGGCGAAGGAGATAACCGCAATGAGGTCCTGAAGGGAATAAACTGCGGTGTTGAAAAGGGTCAGATCTGTGTTCTGCTGGGACCTTCGGGCTCGGGAAAATCTACTCTTCTGAATATTATCGGAGGAATTGACAATGCCGATGAGGGATACATCAGTATTAACGGTGAGAAAACAGTTGACATGAACGAGAAGAAGCTTTCGCTCTATCGCCGCCGACATCTCGGATATGTTTTCCAGTTCTACAATCTCATTCCGAATCTTACGGTTAAGGAAAATATTGAGGTGGGTGCTTATCTCAGTGACAATCCGCTTGATATCGATGAGCTTCTGAAAACGGTAGGTCTCTGGGAACACAGGGATAAGCTCCCGAATCAGCTTTCCGGAGGTCAGCAGCAGAGAACGGCAATCGGCCGTGCGATAGTCAAAAATCCTGACATTCTTCTCTGCGACGAACCTACGGGAGCGCTCGACTACAAAACCTCGAAGGATATTCTCCGGCTCATTGAAACAGTAAACCAAAAGTTCGGAAACACGGTTATTATTGTTACTCACAACGACGCTATCAGACTTATGGCGGACAAGGTCATTAAGCTTCGTGACGGCGCAATACGAAAGGAGTACATCAACGAAACCAAGGTCCCTGCAGCCGAGCTTGACTGGTAATTCTGAATATTCCCGAAAGGAGAAAAGAAAATGAAGAATCCTTTGTTAAAACGCTTGCCCCGTGAGCTTTTAGGAGATATCGGCAAGTATATAGTAATATTTTTGTTCATGACTGTTACGATTGCTTTTGTTTCGGGTTTTGTTGTTGCAACTCACAGTCTTGCATATGCCTTTGACAACAGCTTTGATTCCCAAAATGTTGAGGACGGTCATTTTGTTCTGACCGAAAAGATGACTGCAGATCTTCCCGACAGACTTGAGTCAGAGGACGTCGCTTCCTATGAGCTGTTCTACAAGGATATTGAGAAGGGCGACACAACGTGGCGCATCTACAAAAACAGAGACGACGTCAACAAGGCGTTTGTCTTTGAAGGAGAATTGGCTGAAGAAGCCGATGAAATCGCAGTCGACAGACTTTTCGCAGAAAACAGCGGAATCAATGTCGGCGATACAGTAAAGCTTAGCGGTAAGGAGTTCAGGGTTAGCGGTACGGCTGCGCTTTCCGATTATACTGCTCTTTTCGAAAGCAATACCGATCTGATGTTCAATGCACAGACCTTTACGGTTGCTCTTGTTACGGAGGAGGGATTTGAAAGGCTTCCCAACAATCACCTGAACTACTGCTATGCATGGACGTTCAACGATGAATCTCTCGATGATATCGAAAAAAACGACAAGTCGGACGATCTGAGGGAAGAGATACTGAAAAGTGCGATGCTCACTGATTTTGTTACCGAGCCGAACAATCAGGCTATCCATTTTGCGGGCGACGACATCGGCGGCGACGAATCAATGTTCATAACGTTTCTTTATATAATTATCGTGATTATGGCTTTTGTGTTCGCAATTACGACCTCAAACACCATTGAAAGGGAGTCAAGAGTCATAGGAACTCTGAGAGCGAGTGGTTATACAAAAGGCGAGCTTACTTTCCACTATATAGTGATTCCTGTATTCGTAACCCTGCTCGGTGCTCTTATCGGAAATATACTCGGCTACACAGTATTCAAGGATATTGTTGCGGATGTTTATTACGGAAGCTACAGCCTTTCACCGTATGAAACGCTCTGGAGCTCATATGCATTTGTCAGTACTACGGTTGTTCCGTGCGTGATAATGCTTGTTCTTAATCTTATTATTATCCGCAGAAAGCTTTCGCTTTCACCTCTCAATTTCCTCAGAAATGATCTGAAAAAAAGCAAGAACAAGAAAGCTAAAAAGCTTCCCGGCTTCAAGTTCCTGACACGTTTCAGAATGAGAATTCTTATGCAGAATTTCCCGACATACATAATGATGTTCATCGGAATTCTTTTTGCGAATTTCCTCCTGCTGTTCGGACTGATGATGAGTCCGTGGCTTCAGAATTACAAGGACAAGGTTCTGGAAAAGAACTTCGCAGAGTACCAGTATGTTCTCAAGGTACCCGTTGAAACTGATAGCAAAACAGCCGAAAAGTTTGCTCTGACGACTCTTGAAACTACGTTTGAGAACCGAGAAAATCCTGATGAAATTTCTGTTTACGGTATTGAAGACCGCTCGCTCTATCTTTCCGTGATGGAGTTCGGAGATAACAAAATTTATGTGTCCGACGGTATTCTGGCGAAATATAAGCTTAAAGAAGGAGACACTATAACTCTCCGTAAAAAGTTCAGCGATGATACATATGATTTTGTGATCGGCGAATCATTTGATTATCCTGCGTCGATGGCAATATTTATGAACATCGATGATTTCAGGGAAGTTTTTGAAAAGGACGACGATTATTTCACGGGATATCTTTCAAAGGAAAAAATTGACGATATCGACGAAGACTTCATCGCAGCGACGATCACCGCAGAGGATCTGACTATTCTTGCGGATCAGCTTACGGACTCAATGGGCGCAATGTTCCCGATGTTCAGCGGATTTTCCGTACTGCTTTATATGCTTCTTGTATATCTTCTGTCGAAAATTATTATTGAGAAGAATGCGACGTCTGTTTCGATAGTTAAGATTCTCGGCTTCAGCAACGGCGAGATATCGGGACTTTACCTCATTGCGACCGGCATTGTCGTTGTTCTTTCAATAGCCGTGAGCTTACCGCTTTGCGGTCTTGGTATGCAGCAGATATTTGTTTTCGTAATGAGCAGCTTCTCAAGCTGGATAGAACTCTATATAGCGCCTTCGGTATGGATAAAAATGGCAGTCCTCGGAATCGGAGCTTACTTCATCGTAGGTTTGCTTCAGTTCGCAAAGATAAAGAAAATTCCGATGGACGAAGCACTGAAAAACACCGAATGATTTTTTATATATTCACTATGATTTACGGTATATAATAAAGGCAACACCGCACAAAGACCGCCT
>CAMHNT010000006.1 GCA_946186535.1 uncultured Clostridia bacterium | reverse complement strand
TTTTTTGTAAATTTTTCTGTAGATTTTTTCTTACCCCAACTTTTATTATAGAGCCGAAAAAAGCAGTCCTGTGATAACAGGGCTGTTTTTTGATGTTTTTTCAAAAAGTAAGTTTTAATTTGACAAATGCTTTCTTATGATGTAAAATTAAATTAAGAAATAATACTTATACAGCTGTTGTATTTGTCTTGCGTATGGAGGTATATTAATTATTGGCGTTGTATCGGTTCTTGTCTGCTGTTCAGACGAGAATAGGTATCGGATAACTGATGTAATTATAGCAACAGAAGGTTTCCGCCCTGAAAGCTTTTGTTGTTGTGATAAAAATTTTTTATAAAAAACGGGAGGTATTTATTATGGGTTATTCTTATAGTTATGAATACAACTACGATCCGTCACCGGCTTCGGGAATTGTTGGATTCACGTATTTTATTGGTATGTTGTTTTGCGTTCTTATTCTTATTTCCATGTGGAGACTGTATAAGATGGCAGGTCATCCGGGTTGGGCAAGCATTGTGCCGTTCTATTCAAATTATGTTCTCTGCGATATTGTTTTCGGAAACGGATTGTATTTTCTTGGTTATTTCATTCCTTTTGTAGGTCAGCTTTTTGCACTTTATACTCTGTATAAGTTTGCTAAGCTTTACGGAAAGAGCGACGGATTTGCAATAGGTGTTATGTTTTTGAGCGGTATTTTTTTGCCGATGATGGCATTTAGCAGAGATACCTACTACAGCGGTCCGAGCACAGCTCTCAGAGACGATTACGGTTCTGCTTACGGCGGTTTTAACAGCTTTGGTTCTGCAGGCAGCTACGGCAGCGGATACGCTAATCAGCAAAATAAAACTGCCGGTTATGATATTTATCAGGGTAACCAGGGTGTTCAGAACAATGGCTATCAGAGTAATGGCTATCAAAACAATGATTATCGTAATACGGGCTATCAGACTCAGGGCGGATTCCAGACTCAGGGCAATGGTTTTCACCCCCAGAACAACGGCTTCCAAGCTCAGAACGGTGGTTCATTTGATCCACACAATGCCAATTCTTATGTTGACAATAACCAGTATCCGAATAACAACGACGGTTACAACAATTTTTAAATTATGAGCTATAAACGGCAGTTTTCATGGACTGCCGTTTATTTTTTAACAAAATGAAAAGAGTTCTATAATTAGGTTGAAATTTCAGATTTATACTGTTATAATAAAATTACTTGTTTATTTATGTTTTTAAGAAAAGAAAAAGAACGGATGTGAATTAATTGATTACAGTTTCAAATCTGAGCCTTAGCTTTAACGGCACACCGCTCTATAAGGATGTTGACCTCAAATTCACAGAGGGAAACTGCTACGGTGTAATCGGTGCTAACGGTGCAGGAAAATCTACATTTCTCAAGATTCTGAGCGGTGAGCTGGAATCTACAACAGGCGAGGTAGTTATCAAAAAGGATACACGAATGTCGGTTCTTAAACAGGATCACTTCGCTTACGACGAGTTTACCGTGCTTGATACGGTTATCATGGGCAATCAGAAGCTCTATGATATTATGAAGGAAAAAGATGAGCTTTATTCGAAGCCCGAAATGACTGACGAGGAGGGTATACGTGTATGCGAGCTTGAAGCCGAGTTCGCCGAGCTTGACGGCTGGGAGGCAGAAAGCGACGCATCAAAGCTCATTCAGGGCTTGGGTCTTGAGGAGTCTATTCTCTATAATCAGATGAGTACGCTCACAGGTAACGAAAAGGTCAAGGTGCTTCTTGCTCAGGCGCTTTTTGGAAATCCCGATATTATTCTTCTTGACGAGCCGACAAACCACCTTGATGTTGCGGCTATCACATGGCTTGAGGATTTTCTTCTTGACTATGAGGGTACTGTTATAGTTGTATCGCATGACAGACATTTCCTCAATACCGTTTGTACTCATATCGTCGATATCGATTACAACAAGGTGAAGATGTATGTCGGAAACTATGAGTTCTGGTATCAGTCATCACAGCTCATTCAGCAGATGATCAAACAGCAGAACAAAAAGGCTGAGGAGAAGATTAAAGAGCTTCAGAACTTTATCGCGCGCTTTTCCGCAAACAAGTCAAAGTCGAAGCAGGCTACGTCCAGAAAGAAGCTTCTCGACAAAATCACTGTTGAGGAAATGCCGGCGTCTTCAAGAAGATATCCCTGGGTAGGCTTCAATATGGACAGAGAGCCTGGCAAGGAAATTCTTACAGTCGAGGGAATTTCAAAGACTATTGACGGTGAAAGGGTTCTTAACAACGTTTCCTTCAGACTTGAAAAGGGAAACAAGGTTGCTTTTCTCTGTGAGAATGAGAATGCGGTAACTGCACTTTTTGACATATTAATGGAAAAGACCGAGCCTGACGAGGGTAAGTTCAAGTGGGGTGTTTCAACTACTCAGTCCTACTTCCCTAAGGATAACGGTGAGTTTTTCGACAACTGCGACAAAACAATCCTTGAATGGCTTTCACAGTACAACGAGTCCAATGACCAGACCGAAACATATCTCAGAGGCTTCCTCGGCAAAATGCTCTTCTCGGGCGAGGACGTTTTCAAGCCTGTCAAGGTTCTTTCGGGCGGTGAGCGTGTAAGATGTATGCTTTCGAGAATGATGCTTTACGGTTCGAACGTTCTTGTTCTCGACCAGCCGACGAACCACCTTGATTTGGAATCTATCACGGCTGTCAATAACGGCTTGTGTGCATTCAAGGGTATTGTTCTTTTCACCTCTCATGACCACGAATTTATTCAGACTGTCGCTACCAGAATTATTGTTATCGAGGAAGAAGGAATTAAGGATATAACATCGAGCTATGATGAGTATATCGAGGCGAATTTTAATAAGGAAAAATAATTGGCAAAATAATAGCACCTCTCTGAGAAATAAAAATCTCGGAGAGGTGCTGCTTGTTATAAAATGTTTATAGCTGTACGGTTTCGAAGCCTATTTAATACTGCTTTCTAATTAAAATCTTTAAGTCTTTTCGGTCTGATTTCCGCAATACTTCGTCATCAGCCTTGAAATACGTCAGTATTCCTGCGGCTTCTTCCTTGTCTTGCGAAAATCATCCTCGAAAATCCTTTTAAAGCTTTTAATCAGAAATCAGTATAAGTTTTTGCCCAACCTTTTGCGGACTTTTTCTTAAGTTGTGGACAGCTTTTATTTAATACTACAACAAGTTAAGGCAATACCGCACAAAGATTGTGCCGAAGATGCGCCGACAGATTTTTCGGCAGAGTGCATAAAGCGACCGCAGGAATACTGACGTATTTCAAGGGAGTTTTGTGTACTATGACGGAAAATATGCAAGCAGATTTGGTGAATGGTGCCCGCAGCACACCAAGAAGTCAAGCCGTAAGGCGCAGACTGATTGGATTGTGCTGCAAATGCCCTTGGGGTGCCGTAAGGCGGTCTTTGTGCGGTGTTGCCTTAAATTAAGCCAGAACCCTAACTTTTTTCTTATAAATTCTTCTCATAAAAATAATACCGATCGCTGCCGTTACGATTTCCGCAATCGGGAATGTTATCCAGACAAGGGAAGCGTCCCTTGAAGTCAAGCCTATAACGGCTACAGACAGCCCGTAAGCCACAGGAAGAACAAAAATCAGCTGACGGCAGAGCGACAGAATAAGTGACTCCATACCACTTTGTAAAGCCTGATAAATGCCCTGGAAAGAAATGTTTAAGCCTGCAAACATAAAGCTTACTGAGATGATTCTGATAGCGCTGATACAGAGCTCTTCGGTAGTTCCTGAAAGTCCAAATGCTCCCGTGAACGGAACGGCGATAGCTTCAAGTACAATACAGCCTGCAAACATGATCATCAGAGTGTAGCCGATTCCGAATTTGATACCCGCTTTGATGCGCTCCTGATTTTTCATTCCGTAATTGAATGATACGATAGGCGTGATAGCGTCTCTTAAACCAAAAGCTGCAAAGAGGATAAACTGCTGAATTTTGTAGTAAAGACCGTAAGCGGTAACTGCGTCCTGATCGATTCTGCCAAGTATAATGTTAAGGCCGTAAGTCATAAACGACATGAGCGCCTGAGCGATAATTGCAGGGAGACCTATTGAATAAATGCTGCCGATGATTTTCACAGACGGTTTCAGATATTTTGCACTGTTTGAAATCTCCTTGTTTAATGTAACGTGCAAAATCATAGCAACTACCAGCGATACCATCTGACCGACCACAGTAGCGTAGGCCGCACCCTTAACGCCCATTTCCGGACAGCCAAGCCAACCGTAAATCATTATAGGGTCAAGAATCATATTTGTAACAGCACCGGAAACCTGGGCTATTGTTGAAAAGAGAGATTTTCCTGTTGACTGGAGGACTTTCTCATAAATTCCAAAAAAGATTACACCGAACGAAAGAGTACAGCAGATTCTGAGATAGGATGTTGTCATTTCCGTTATGAGTGCGTTGTCGGTTTGTGTTTCAACGTAAAAATCTGCCCCGAAAAGTCCGAAGAGAAGAAAGACTATGTAGATTATCCCACAGAGGAAAAGTCCGTTTCCGGCCGCCCTGTTTGCCTGCTCCTTATCCTTTGCTCCCAGTGAACGTGAAATCAATGCGTTTACTCCGACGCCTGTTCCTATTGCAAACGCTACCATGAGCATCTGAACAGGGAACGCAAGCGTTAAAGCATTGAGGGCAGTTTCACCGTTGTCTTTCATGTTTGATACGAATGCACTGTCAACGATGTTGTAAACGGCCTGGAGCACCATTGAAATTATCATCGGCACCCCCATAGAGAGCATGAGCTTGTTGACGGGAGCAGTTCCCATTTTGTTTGTTTCTTTTTTCTTTTCAGCGGTATTTTGTTTGATTTCTGTTTTTTCCATAAATAACCTCACTTTAAAACTTTAAAAAACAAAAGAAAGCGTAAATCCAAAGAAAATTCCTGGATTTACGCTTTCGCAACTCGGCGTTACTAATTATATCAGATTTTTTTCTAAAATGTCAAGCCTTTTTTTAACTCCGATTCCAACTATATTTTTGACATAACACCTTTGCACATGGGCAAGGATATTTTTTATCTATAAATGAGAAATTTATAAAATTTCAAAAAAACTTTAAAAGAGGATTATTAAAGTTTTTGACGCACTTTTTTCAAAAAGTGCGCAGGATCCAAGGGCAGCGCCCTTGGTCGCCGTCCGCAGACGGCGAAACTCTCTTACGCTTTTGCCCTTTGCAAGGGTGAATTTCCCAAACAGTCCGGCGGACTGTTTGGGAAAGAGGGACGCTTTGGCAGAAAGCGTCCCTGCCCGAAGGTAAAATCAAATTTTCCTCGCCGCTCCAAGGCGATTCGATTAAGTGGATTTTAAAACGGTTCACATATTTTTTACTCATTCAAAAACCCTGAACTCCGGTTCCAACTATATTTTTGACATAACACCTTTGCCCGCGGGCAAGGTTATTTTTATATAAATTTTACTTGTTTTAATATCTGTATAAAATCTATTACAAAACAGACTTTTCCACATAGGTTTATGATGTTGAACAGTTACAATCATGTTATTTTTTATTGTTTTTAGACTATAATATGACAAACGCTGTTGTATTATTGTAAATATCTTATAAACATTTGAAAGTAATTAACATTTTCCACTTAGTTTTCAACATTCAAAGGTTAAGATGTGGAAAAAATGCTGTGGAAAGATGTTGAACATGTTTTCCACAGCAGTTGAAGGTTTATCAGAGAAACTTTTTAATATCGTTGATAGTGTCCTCTTCTATAACAATAAGTTTCATAGCGATATCCTTTACTCTCTCTTCGGCAGCTTCGTATTCGTTGAGGTATCGTCTTAATGACTTCACACCCATGTTACAGCCGTCTGTAATCAGATCGGCGATGGTTTCGTCGGAGTTGTCTATCGAAAGCTTGAAATTAGTCTTAAACCATGACATACCCTTTGCCATTACGTTAGGTTCTTTGCCGCTGTCCTCGTAGTCGTTTAAAATGTTTCTCGTTTCCTCGCCCAATATCTCGTGTCTTTCTCTGCAATTGAGCAGTACTGCTTTGAGCTCGTCGTCGTGAACGTTGTCGATTACATCATCAATAGACGATATGCCCATTTTAACACCCGAGTTGCACTCACGCAAAAGCTTTATTGTATCGCTGTTTATAACTGCTGCTGACATAAAATCCTTCCTTTCTTTTGGTTTTCAAATTATATTATTTACATTTTGAAAATTAAAATTACTATCAAAATTTGGTTTGTATTCAAATTGATAACCTGCAAAAACTAACATAAACAAATTAAATTTTTGATCTTATATTATAAGGTCTGTCTACAAGGGTGATTTTATGTTAAAAAGAATAGGAACACATACACTTGAATTTACCGACAAGCCAAGAGTTCTGGGATTCGGTTCGGTTGTTGGAAAAAAAGAGGGAGAGGGACCGGTCAGGGAATGGTTTGACAGGATATTTACGGACACCTCCATGGGCGGCGAAACGTGGGAAAAGGCGGAGGCGAAGCTTCAGGAGGAAGCCGTTAATATAGCGCTCAAAAAATCAGGTCTTGAAAAAGAGAAGATAAACTATATTTTTGCGGGAGATTTGCTGAATCAGTGTGTTTCCTCAAGCTACGGTCTTAGAGGACTCGAGATACCTTTTCTGGGTCAGTACGGAGCATGCTCGACAATGGCGCAGACTGTTTCGATGGCGGCGATTTTTGCGGAGAGCGGAGCGGCTGAGGCCTGTGCCGCCGTGACGTCGTCTCATTTTTGTTCCGCAGAGCGTCAGTTCCGCTATCCTCTCCAGTACGGGGGTCAGAGAACCCCGACGGCTCAGTGGACGGTTACGGGTTCGGGAAGCGTTATTGTGGGCGGATTTGAAAACGGAAGCTTCCGGGTCGGCGATAAGCTTGTCGATAAGGGTGATCTTAATATAAAAAAGCAGATAGGCATTGAGCATGTTTGCATAGGAAAAATAGTAGACATGGGAATTACCGACGCAAACAACATGGGTGCAGCCATGGCAGGTGCAGCGGCAGACACGATTTACAGATTTCTGGCTGATACGCACACAACCTGTGACGATTATGACCTCATTGTAACGGGTGATCTGGGACGTGTCGGAAGTGATCTTCTGTATGAGCTTCTGATGAAAGAGGGTATCGAGATAGAGGGAAAGCACAAGGACTGCGGTCTTATGGTTTTCGACAGAGAGACTCAGGACGTTCATGCAGGCGGTTCGGGCTGCGGCTGCAGCGGAAGCGTACTTTGTTCGTACTTTTTGAAAAATATGCACAAGAGAGTTTACAATAATATCCTGTTCGCTGCAACGGGTGCGCTGATGTCGCCAACGATAGTCCAGCAGGGAGAAAGTATTCCCGGTATCGCACATCTTGTGCATTTCAAAAACTGTACAGACTGACGAAATTTTCCGATTATATAGCCATTTAAGTTTATATTCTATCTCCTTGTTTTATTTGTATTATTGTGTTATAATTAATTGATAAGAAATTAATGGGTTAGTATATACAAATTTAACTTATTGGTGATAAAATTATGCTTAAAAAAATAAAGAAAATCGATGACGAGCTTATTGATTCGGTTGCAAAAATACACACTCCTTTTTTAAACAGAATAATGCTTTTTATGACATTTCTTGGAGATCAGGGAAAGGTCTGGTTTTTGAGTCTTGCGATAATTTTATATTTTAAACGGTCGTTCTATATTGGAACCGGCATATTTTTTAGTGTATTGGCTGCGTTTATATCAGCTGAGATAGTTATAAAAAGGCTTGTCGCAAGAGTGCGTCCTTGTCACAAAATAGATGAGGAAGATCTCATTCTGAAAAAAATGCCGAAATTCTATTCCTTTCCGTCAAGTCATTCGGCAACTTCGTTTGCTTTTTTCACGGCGTCGTTTCTTCTTTGCGGAACCGGAACAACGCTGGCTGTTTTTGTTATTGCTCTCGGAATTTCGTTTTCGAGGTTTTACCTTCAGGCTCACTATCTTACGGATGTTCTGTGCGGAGTGGCTCTTGGTATAATCAGCGGTCTGATTGTGGTTAAGCTTGTGTATATGATACTGAATTCGGTGAATCCGTCTCTGTTGAAATAAAATATGGATATAATAAATCCGACCTCTTTCGGGATATGTTCCGAGAGAGGTCTTTTGTTTTTGGATTTTTAAAGTATCGGTATATTTCAGCCGTCATTATAATAAAATGTATAAGACTGCCAACGGCAGACGAAATCGAATCTTTACTTTTTTAATACCATAAGTTGAATGTCTGCCCCAAATTTATACTTGAGAAAAAATCATAATACCCCCGAAAGCAGAATAATCGATGTTATCACACTTCCTGCAACAGCGGATATACAGATTTCGGCTGCCTTGAAAAGAAGCCTTTTACTGTTTCTCAGGGAATGGGGAGGCTTCAGATCCTTGAGATAATTCTCCGCAGCATGCTCGATAGTATCTGCACCTACATTCAGGTATTCGGGTTTTATAACAAGCCATGCTCTTTCAAAATAGTTGTTCTGAGTCTGAGTAACTTCAATGATCTGTCTGCTTACACCCTTTATCATAATGTTGCTCCTTTGTAATTTTTTTGTATTCTTTTCAAAATTATTATAGCCCTAACAGGTTGTGGTTATACATTTTTTTACAACTAAATGTTGTTGTTTTCTGAAAAAAGATAATGTTTTATCATGTTGTTTAAACTATGTGGAAAACTATTTGGATTGTCAACATTATTACTATTTGTAAAGTGGAAAACTCTGTGAAGAATGTGGAAAACTATGTTGAAAGAGTTGATAACTTTTGAAAATGTCCTGATTAGACTTGATTTCTTACAAACTTGTAACTGTTGATAAATTTCGACAACATCTAACATGTGGAAAACTCTGTGGAATGTTAGGAAAAGATTATAACTCACTGTAATATTGGGCGTGTCAATACTATTTCGGAAATTAATAAAATTTGGCATTTTATTGTAAAATCTTAATGTTTTATGCGTTAAAAGAAACGAATTTACAGAAATGATGCAACGATTACAGCATTTTAATATTAATTCCCCGTTCTGTAATAATGCTGCTAAAAAGCAGATTCCCTGTTGATAAAAGGGGGAATCTGCTTTATAATTTTATGTAACGTATAAAATAACGGAGGAAGATTTCATGAATAAGGTTAGAAGAGCGGAGAGTAGGGATGCGGAAAGAATTCTGGAATTGCTGGTTCAGGTCAACATGGTTCATCATACCGGCAGACCCGATATTTTCAAGGGTTCGGCAACGAAGTATACCGGAGAACAGCTTCTCGGTATTTTCGGGAATGACGATACGCCTGTGTTCGTCTGCGTTGATGAGGAGGATAAGGTGCAGGGATATGCGTTCTGCGTTTTCAAAAGGCATCTGAACGACAATATTCTGACGGATATAAAAACTCTCTATATAGACGATCTTTGTGTTGAAGAGAATGTAAGGGGAAAGCACATCGGGAAAACTCTTTATGAGTATGTGATTGAGTTTGCGAAAAATGAGGGCTGCTACAATGTGACGCTCAACGTTTGGAGCTGTAACCGGAGTGCGCTAAGGTTCTATGAAAAATGCGGTCTTGTTCCTCAGAAAATAGGATTGGAGAAGATTCTGTAGAGCTTTACGTGACGTTAAAATCGGCTGAAAAATTTGAATAAATCTTTTAAGTATGATATAATTATCCTTACTGAAAATTTCTGAAAACAGAGGGATATATTTTGAGCAATGACAGCAGTAAAAGTATTTTTGAGATAAAAATTATTGCAATGCTTCTGGCGGTTTCGTGCTCGGTGGCATGGGCGTTTGCGTTTCCGCTCATTAAAATAGGAATCAATGATTTTAAAATAGCGTCGGACGACACGGGTGCAAAAACTCTTTTTGCAGGTATCCGCTTTTTTGCGGCAGGACTTGTTGTTCTTATTATAGCGAAGCTTTCGAAAAGGAAGATGAAAATCGAGGGTGTGAAAAATGTTCTGACAGTTCTGCTGTTCGGATTGGTGAACACCGCACTGCACTACTTCTTCTACTACATAGGTCTTTCAAATCAGACAGGCTCACGCTCTGCTATCATCGATTCAATGAGCAGCTTTCTTCTGATTATCTCGGCTTGCGCCTGCTTTAAGGAGGAGAAGCTGACGTTTCGGAAGATATTCGGCTGTCTGCTCGGCTTCGGAGGAATTATGCTTGTGAATGCCGGGGGAGACCTTACCTCGGAGTTTACCTTTATGGGTGACGGCATGCTGATACTCAGCGCAGTCTTTTCGGCGATGGGAGGACTTCTGACCCGAGTTGCGGTGAGGAAAAACGACCCTCTTACGGTAACGGGAATAAGCCTTGCGTTTGGCGGAGGTCTGATGATGATTTTTGGCTTTGGAATGGGCGGCAGGCTTAATGTCTGGACTTTGCACGGTGTGTTTGTTCTTGCCTGTCTGACGGCGATTTCAGTTTACGGATTTTCAATCTATAACAGACTTCTGTGCTGTAACCCTGTGGGTGAGATAGCCATTTTCAACTCGCTGATACCGATACTCGGCGTTCTTCTTTCGTGTCTGATTCTGGGAGAGCCGTTCAGAACGGAATATATAGTCGCCGGAGTTGTAGTTTCGGCAGGAGTCTGTGTGATAAATTTAAATATTAAAAATAAAAGCTGGATTCGGAGGGAATATGAAAAGGGTAGTTCTTCTGTATAATTTTGATAAGACAAGGTTGCAGCTTGTCAGAAAATCACTTGCACCGCTCGGGTGTACCGTTAAGACCGTGGCTAAAAGGGATTACGGGCAGCCTGTGGGCTTTTTGGCAGGGGCAGAGGGCGTAAGTCCCAATAAAACAAAAAACGCCTCAGAGGGCTTCTCTGAGGAAATGATGGTTATTTACGGATTCGGAAGCGAAATGATAGACGTGCTTATTGCCGCATTGAAAAGCGGAGGAGTCGGCAAGATTGATTTAAAGGCCGTTGTCACTCCGACAAACGCTGTGTGGGACAGCGTGAAGCTTTACGGTGAAATCAAAGCCGACCATGAGGCAATGAACGGATAAAACAGAGTAATACTATTTCACTTTTAATTGATAGATAAATGTTTTTGAGAGAAAAGCAGGGTTTGGGACTGCGTCCCAAGAATGCAAGCCGTAGGCGCAGCATGATTGGCTCGGCGGAACTTATGCATAGCTGGGGGTTGGGGGTGGCGAAAGGTTGATAAAAAGATAGCTTGAAATGAGAGTATATCTATAGCTTATAAAAGAAATAGTATAAAAAAAGCTGCCGCAGTGATTGTCTTCGAAGACAGGCACTGCAGCGGCTTTTTTGAATTGTTCAGGAATGAAGTAATATATTTGGTAAATCTTTTCATTATAATCCTTTACAGGATATTATGAAATTAAATAATATTCAGTAATCAATTCCGTATAGTCTGCAAGCGTTTTCCTTTGTATATTTCAAAAGGTCGTTGACGTCCATTCCTCGTATCTCGGCGATTCTCTTCGCCGTATGAATAATCAGGGAGCTGTCGCAGCGTTTTCCCCTCATCGGAACGGGCGCAAGGTAAGGTGCGTCAGTTTCGAGCAGAAGCCGGTCAATGGGAACCTCTTTCGCAACCTCAACGGGAACTCTCGCATTTTTGAACGTCACTGTGCCGCCAAGAGAAATGCTCATTCTTCCGTATCTGAAAACCTCCCTGAGCATTTCGACTGAACCGCTGTAACAGTGAAGCAGTCCGAACGGCCGGTACTTTTTCAGATATTCCATAACGTCTCCGTGAGCTTCTCTGTCGTGGATTATTATCGGGATTTTCGTGTCGTTCGACAGAATGAGCTGCTTTTCGAATATGATATGCTGTTCGGGTTTCGGAATGTCCCAGTAGTAGTCAAGTCCTGTTTCGCCTATAGCTACAACTTTTTTGTGTGACAGGAGTTTTTCGATTTCCAAAATATATTCGTCTGCCTTTGAAATATCCATATCAGGCACGCTTTCCGGATGGACTCCGACAGCGGCATAAAAATGCGGATACTTCTCAGCAAGTTCAATTGATTTCAGCGACGTTTCGATATCGACTCCGTTATTGACGATCGCAAAAACTCCCTTTTCGGGAAGTGAAGCAATAACATCGTCACGGTCGTCATTGAACTTTTCATCGTCATAATGTGCGTGTGCGTCAAATATTAGTTTTTCCATATTTTTTTTAATATCTCCGTTTTTTATGAACTATAAAATAAAAGCGACAGCTCGTCACCGTCGCTTTTTTGATATATACTGTTATGCAGACTGACTGAAATTATTAGTTCCAATCCTCATCATAGTATTCATAGTCTTCATCGTAATAATAATTTTCGTCATAGTCTTCATCATAGTAATTTTCGTCTTCGTTTCCGTCTTCTTCGCTGTTGGAGCTCTGAGCGTCCCAGTATTCGTCATCGTCCCAGTAAGGGTCGAGTTCTTCGCTCACTGTTTCTTCGGAGCTTGTTGAAGATGTGGTTGAAGAGGTTTTGTCACTGTCCGAAGATTTGTCTGTGTCGGTGTCACTGTCGCTGTCTGTGTCGCCGCCCGGAATAATTATATCGTTAACTCCGAGAGCCTTGACTGCAGCGAGGAACTGAGCGTCGTTTGAAAGATCGAGCGTAGCTGTTTCAAAAGCTTTCTGATCCGCTGCACTGAGTTCAACTACTGTTGTAGGAACAATGCCGGAAGCGGAATATGTCTGCTGACCTATGGTTACATAATAAAGATTCGGAATAAGAACGTAATCTCCGTTTTTTAGCTGAATGGCTTCAGTCTGAGCGCAGTCTCCGGCTGTTGTTGTACCGACGATAACAGCCTTTCCGTAGGCATTGAGTGTTGAAGCGAAAATCTCCGCAACACCGGAGGTTTTGCCGTTTACGAGAACCGCAATATCATAGTCGATTTCACTTTGATCGGATGTATAGAGAGTGGTTCTTTCGCCTTTCTTGTCAATACCTGCGATGGTCTCGCCTTCCGGAAGAAGCATATCGAGAAGCTGAGCTACAGTGTTGATATCGCCTGTTGAGCAGTCTCTGAGATCGAAAACAAGCATATTAACCTTTGAAATTGTGGACTTGCTGAAATCGTTGAGCGCGTTTGAGAACGACTGCTTCGTTGAATCCGTGAAGCCAAGGAACTGCATATATCCTATGCCCTTGCCGAAATTTTTATAGATAATCGTTTCGCCGGGAGTGCTCTTGTTGTAGTTTGCGTATTCTTCTGCCGTAAGATATTTTACGGAGCTGTCGCCGAGTCCCTCAACGTATCCTTTGCACATTCCCGTAACGAGATCAGCCTCGTTTATTGTTCCGAGGTAGTTGTTTTTGATAACCTCGGCAACTTCATCAACCTGGGCGTAGCCCGAGCCGGAACCGTCGGACGTATCGGTTATTGCTTTCACTTTATTTCCCGCAACCAGGTAACCTACCGTAAACGCTATGGCTGCCGCAACAAGTACGCATGTCAGAGCGAAGCCAAAGGTCGTCTTTTTTCTCATCATCTGAAATAATCACTCCTCAATATTATTACCGTTCTTTTCTTTCAAACCGTAAAAACCGTAAATTTGTGGGATTCTGAATTGTACCTAAATTGTATTTTATACCATTAACGGTATTATTGTCAACCCCGATATTAAATAATCAGCTATAAATCACAAATTACATATTCGGATATTCCGTCATCGGGTTATACTTCACACCGTTGAGTCTTGTTTCGAAATGAAGATGAGGTCCCGTTGACCAGCCGGTCGAACCTACGTAACCGATAACCTGTCCTTTCTGGACATAATCTCCGGAAGAAACGGTGAGTGACGTCATGTGGGCATATAATGTTGCCTTTCCGTTTCCGTGGTCGATCATAAGATAGTTTCCGTAGCCTCCGCCGCAGCCGCAGCTTCCGGTTTTTCCGTAGTTGTGAGTGCAGCTTGTGTTCGAGAGGACCACCGTTCCCGATTCGGCGGCAACGATCTGAGCGTTCATGATAGAACCGTCGGAAATATCGATTGCTCCGTGATTATAGGTATCTCTGTCTTCGTTCCAGACCGACGACAGGGTGTAATGTCCGGGAACCGGCCATACATATCCGGAAGAGTATACCGGTTCAGGATCGGGCTCCGGTTCGGGTTCGGAGCTTACGATCCGAGACTCTTCCTCCGACGAAACGGGTGCCTGGGAGCTTTCTTCACGGGAGGTCGTTGTGCTTGATGTATCGTTGTCGTTATTGTCGGTAATTCTTGAAGTATTGGTATCGGAGGAAGTGGCTCTGCTCGAAGAATCCGCTTCCGATGTTTTTTTGCTGCTTTCATCGGTTTCCGATGATTCCGGAGCTTTTCGGCTTTCGTTAAGCCTTGACTGCGCTTCGCTCGCAAGCCTTGCGTTTCTTTCCTGAGCTTCCTTGTCGGAAAAGTAAGCCATGATCTGATCCTCGATTGCCTTTCTTTCGGCGTTTGTTTCATCGAGCTGATCCTGAGCGCCGGCGTTGCTTTCATAAAGTCCTTCAAGAAGCTTTTCGTTTTCATCGATGAGTTCCTGCATTTCGCTCTGACGATCGTTGAGCTTTTCCTGTTCTTCTGCGAGCTTGTCTTTCTTTTCGTTGAGACTGTCCTTTTTCTTGTTGATGATATCTATATCGTTTTCCAGCTCTTCTATTCGCTTCTTGTCGGAATTTGATATATAGGAAACAAGCTCAAGCTTGTCGAGAAAATCTTCAAAGCTTTTCGCTCCGAGAATAATCTCAAGAGAGGTTGTTTCTCCGGAGAGATAAATCACTTTGACTCTCTGTTTGAGCGTATCTATTTTTCCGGATATCTGATTTCTTGCGGAATCTATATCGGACTGGAGTTCTTCTATTTCGGCGTCGAGAGAAGCGATTTCTTCTCTTCCGGAAAATATCTGCTCGTTGAGAACGGATATTTTGTTTATCAGAGCCTGTTCATACTCTTCCTTCTGGGCGATATCGCTTGCGGTCTGATCGATTACTGATTGATACTCCTGAGCCTTTCTGTCAAGCTCTCTCTGTTTCTGTTCATAATCGGAAAGATCGTCCGCCGATCCGATGACAGCGCTGATTCCGCCGATGACAGAAAGAGTAAGGCATCCTGCGGCTATTTTTAACCATAATTTATTACCAGCCAAGGATCTCTCCTCCTTCCATTTTGAGATATCTTCCTATCGAAATTGCCGCACCGAGAGCGCCGACTGCCATTCCGAGAATGATGAACGAAAAAGTCATATTGAACGCAACGTCGGAATAAGCGATTTCGGAGAACGGAATAATATACTGAACCGCTGAAATTATTCCCTCATAAAGGAAAGCTATGATTGCGGAAGAAATAATTCCGGATATAAGACCGAGAACAATACCCTCGATAATAAAAGGAACCCGCACAAACCAGTCGGTAGCTCCGACCGATTTCATGATACTGATTTCAAAACGTCTTGAATACATTGTCATTCTGATAGAGTTGCTGATAATGAACAGCGAAATGATACCGAGAACGATAACTATCCAGAGACCAATCTGTGTAACGAGCGTATTGAGGCTGGTCAGTTTGTTTGCTACATCGCTTCTGTCGCTGATTTTGTACACTCCGTCAACCTTTGCGATGTTTTTTACTGTATCCTCATACTGTGAAAGGTCAACCATTGTTACATGAAAAGAGTGTGGAAGGGGATTGTCGTCGCCCTGAAGCTCGGAAAAGAGATTACCGAGCTCGTCTCTGAGTTCCGCAATGGCTTCATCTTTAGAATAGAACTCGCATTCGGAAATGTTGTCAAGACTGCGGATTTGGGGACCTATTTCCATAACGGCTTCGAGTTCCTTGATATCGTCGTCAAGAAATACCGTGACCTGATTTTCACGTCCGACAGAATCAACGACACTGTTTACGTTCAGGGAAAGCAGAACGGCGGCGCCCGTAATAATAAGACATGAAACAAGAACGCCGATTGACGCAAGAGACATCATACGGTTGTTCCATACGTTTTTAATTCCTTCTTTAAAAAGATAGCCTAAACCTCTCATTCGTCTTCAACCTCCCCCTGCACAATTGCCTGGAGAGCCTCTTCGCTCAGCTCGGCTGCCGAGACGTCGGCGATCTCCTCCGCTATCTCTTCAGGGATTTCAGCGAGATCCTCCTGAGAAATTTCTATAGGAACTTCAACCTTTTCGGCAGGTGCTCCGCTGTCGGAAACAACCTGGCCGTTGTTGATTTCTATTACTCTGTTTTTAAATTTCTGAACAAGCTCATGCTCATGTGTAACAACAATTATGGTAGTGCCCTGTTTGTTGATTTCGTTAAGAAGCTCGATAATTTCAAATGACATTTCGGGGTCGATATTTCCCGTAGGCTCGTCAGCGATAATAATTGACGGGTTGTTGACGAGAGCTCTCGCCAGGCTTACTCTCTGCTGTTCGCCGCCGGAAAGCTCCGCAGGTCTGCATTTTGCTTTGTCTTTCAGTCCGACCAGACCGAGAATATAAAGAACTCTCTTTTTAACCGCTCTCGGTCTCGCTCCGATAACTCTCATTGCGAAGGCTACGTTTTCAAACACGGTCATCTTGTCAATAAGGCGGAAGTCCTGAAATACTATACCCATAGTTCTCCGGAGGTACGGAACTTTTCTTCTCTTCATATTTGTGGTGTTCACACCGTTGATGGTGATTTCGCCCGAGGAGGGCTGTTCTTCTTTCATAATCAGTTTCAGGAACGTACTTTTTCCGGCTCCCGAAGCACCGACTATAAAAACAAATTCACCTTTCTCAATGTTGATGTTCACGTTGTTGAGTGCGTGGGTTCCATTGGGATAGGTTTTTGAAACATTTTTGAATTGGATCATAAGCATTCGCCTTTCTTACGAAATAAAAAGCACAGAATGCAAAGGGAATGTAATAATGAAAACATCGTCAGGGTGACTGAATCCTCTCTTATTACACTCCCAATTTTTCTGACTTGCCGAGGGTTAATATTTAACCGGGTTAGCGGTGAGATATTTCTTGACCATGAGGGCTACCTTGAATACGATAGCGTCCTCGAATTCTCTCAAGTCAAGTCCTGTAAGCTTTTTAATTTTTTCAAGTCTGTACACAAGCGTATTTCTGTGTACGAAAAGCTTTCTTGATGTTTCCGAAACATTAAGATTGTTTTCAAAGAATTTCTGAATTGTGAACAGAGTTTCCTGGTCAAGCGACTCGATAGAGCCTCTCTTGAACACTTCGTTGAGGAACATTTGACAAAGGGTTGTAGGAAGCTGATATACAAGACGTGCGATACCGAGATTGTCGTAGCTTGCGATTGTCTTTTCCGTGTCGAAAACCTTGCCGACCTCAAGAGCAACCTGAGCTTCCTTGAATGAATGAGCCAGCTCCTTTACGCCGACAACGGCCGTTCCGATACCTACGATGCAGTGAGTGTAGAATTCACTTGAAAGTGTATCGACGATGGAGCTTGCGAGTTTCTCGAGATCTTTTGAGTCGATTCCTGCTTTAACCTCTTTGACGAGCGCTATGTCTGTTTCGTTGATGTTGATAACAAAATCCTTCGACTTGTCGGGGAAAAGATTCTGAATAACGTCATATGCGGAAACGTCCGTTTTCGTGGTGATTTTAATGAGCATACAAACTCTCGTTACCTCTGAGTTGAAACGAAGCTCTCTTGCTTTGAGGTATATATCGCCCGGGAGAATATTGTCGAGAATAACGTTTTTGATGAAGTTGCCTCTGTCGTATTTTTCATCGTAATACTGCTTGATGCTGCTGAGTGAAACAGCGAGGAGCTGAGCGTATTTCTGAGCAACGTCGTCGCTTCCCTGAACGAACACGGCATACTCCGAACGCGAGTTGCTGCCGAACGACTTGAAAGTGTGGCCGTTAATAACAAAAGGTGCGGAGGAGCTGAGCGTTTCCGAAGTAATGCTGTCGTTGACTTCGCCGATTCTGCCGAGCTCGCTGCAAGCGATAACTACCGATGTTTCATCGATGACACCGATAGTTCTGTCTATGGCATCTCTCATCTGGTGAACTACACCCTGAAACAATCTGTTAGACATAATAACATCCCTCTTTTTTCATAATAATTTTAGCTATAGGTCGTGAACTGCGGAATACCGCAAATTAGTTTCGGTAATTATTTCAATACTGTAATAAACAATGTGCAAAACAACCGATTATTGTATATAATAATACACAATTTTGAAATAAAATGCAACACTTTAACTATAAAAATATCGGATTTTCCAAAAAAAAATAATCTGTTTTGTGAAAAACGAGACTTTATCTGCATATTTCTGGAAAATGTTGCAGAAACATGCAGCGGTTTTCATCAGTTCATTTTACACAAATTCATCATTATTTTCAATTATAAACTAAAAATATTATGAAACTTTGAATTTTTACACTTTTTTTACCCCGATTCCGGGGATATTCTTGACATGAGTCATCGATCGAGGAGGGGGACTTTTTACGGGCAGGGTTTCTCTCTATATTACTTTTTGGACTTTAATACCTTTTAATACGTCGCCTTTCGTATATTCAATTAACTATAAATAAATGAGTAGATTTTTTAATTGCTCAAAAAAGTCTGAACGATGATTGTTAAAGCTTTAATAGCACAACAATTTAAGTGATAACTCCCGAAAGAAGCATCATGACAGGAATCGTGAGAATTGAAGAAAAAGTTCCGAGGAGAACGAGATTCGCTGCCACTTCCTGTCCTTCTCCGAGCATTTCCGAAAAGTTCAGAACTACGCTTGCGATAGGGCAGCAGCAGATTATATAAAAAGTCATCTTCATATCTGCGTCTATAGGAAGAAAGAAAACTATGGCAAGACCTGCCAGCGGCATCAGAATCTGTTTCAGGAAAAGAACAAGATAATTCATTTTTCTCGTTACTACAGGTTTCAGCGACACGGACGCAAGTCTCATTCCCATGATAAGCATGCACATCGGAGTAGTCATTCTTCCGAGGAGAAAAACAGCCTGACCGAAAGATGTGTCACCGATATACGTTCCGGTGAAGAAAAGCGGAAGTGATACGCACAGTGCGATCACCGCAGGATTAAGAACAAAGTTTTTGACTTTTATGTATTTTCTGTCGTTTGCGATAATTGCGGAAGCGACCGTCCAGCCTATGAGGTTCATTGATATACTGTAAACCGCCGAAAAAACCACAGCCTGAGGATAATCGGGGAGCAGGCTTTCGAGAAGAGGAACTCCCATGAATGCACAGTTTCCGAATGCGCCGGCGACAGTTGCGATTCTGTATTTTACATCACTGTATTTTTTTCGGAAAATCAGATAATATATTCCGATAAGAACCGACTGCGTAAGAAGTCCCATGATGAAAAACAGAATCATGTCCCGGAACAACGTTCTGCTGTAGGTGACTTTCTGGAACGAATAAACGACAAGGCACGATTGACATACATACATAAGCACGGTTGCAAACGCAGAAATACTTGTCGGTTTGATTTTCTTTGCCTTTACCAGAGCGTATCCCGGGAGACTGTAAAGCAGCATTATTCCTACGGTTGATACGGTAATCATAAATTCCATTCTTTTCAATCCTTTTCTATTTTTATTATTCAGATTTTTTTATACAGGTCCTTTACGGCAACTGAGGTTAGATGAATTCTCCTTAGGGAAAAATTTGGGTGCAGGCGATAAAGCTACCATACTCAAAAAAGTTGGTGTGCGATTTTCGTCTGCCGTTGGCAGTTCGGTGA
>CAMHNT010000005.1 GCA_946186535.1 uncultured Clostridia bacterium | reverse complement strand
TAATATGCCCTTATAGGGCTACGTCAAACCACCCGTTTAACGGGTGGTTTTGATTAGAGTGTATATATTTATATCAGTTCAAGGCCTTATTAAGTGCATCCTGAACGGCGCCCTTGATTGCTTCAGATGAAATTGTTGCGCCTGTGACTGCGTCGAGATCAGTTCTCTGTTCGTTTAGAATTCCCGGAACAAGAACATTGCGAGCCTGGTCAAAATATTCCATGTCGGGCTCGTCAGACGTCACATCAAGTGATATAATCCTATCGTTTTCTATAACTATTGTGACATAAACGTATCCTTCATATCCCCATCTTTTTGCCGAATACGTTCCGTCACGATACTTAGTCTGAGGAATCTCTTCAACCGGCTCTTCTTCAACTATCTCCGGCTCATTATTAACTTCATCCTGATTTGTCGTATTGTTCTGATTTTCGTCAACAGAACCGTTATTGGTTTCATTCTCCGTTTTATTATTCTGCTGTTCACCGTTATCGGAATCAGTTGAAGAATCAGTCGAAGAATCCGTTGAACTTCCTGAATCCGTATCCGAATCTTTTTTGTCTGAGGACGTATCGTCGGATTCGCTGTTTTTCTCTGCGGAATCGGTATCGCTGTTCTTGCTTTCGCTGTCGGAGTCACTGCTTGATTTGTCGCTTGACGAATCGGTTTCATTGTCCAAACGACCGTTTTCGCTGTCTGAGGAATAAAGTGCGTTAGTCTCGGTCTCATTCTTATCACTGCTTTCAGACTCGGAATTTACGGAATACGGAACCGTCTCGCCCGAAGCCTGAATATTTTTCGCATAAGGAATGAAAACAAATGCACATATAGTTGCCATAAGCGCAAAACCGGCGGAACCAAAAGACACATTCAACGTTTTTTCAGATTCTGAACGTCTTTTCAAAACAGCTTTTCTGATACGCATAGCGGCATAAGTTATGAATACAACGCTGTAAACAATAATATTTATAATATTATTAACGTTACCTTTCTGTGCGGAAGGAAGGTAAATCAGCAATACATGAAGATAAATCAAACCATAGAAAGCATAAGCAAATCGCTGAATATTTTTCCATGTTTTGGCTTTCATAAGCCTGCGTATTTTCTTAAATGAAATAACGGCAAGCGGTATCATTATTGCAATCATAATTATTGAAAAAATCGAAAAAACAATCTGTAAAGCAGACATAGAGTCAAACGATTTAAACATTCTTAAAATATATATTTTTCCGTAACGGAATCCATGAATCAGAATAAGAATCGACGCTATTATCGAGAGCTCGGCGCGAATAGGCATGAGCTTCTTCATAAGCTTTGAACCGTTTTTTAATGCGCCCGTAAACATAACGATTACGAAAAATGCAGTTGCGAGAGTTCCTTTTTGAAACACGGCAAGAAGATAATTCCTCACAAAGCTGCCGGCATTCGGAAAATCAAAGACAACAAAAAACAACGATATAACCGCTGCACCTATATAAAACGCCTGCGGAAATTTTTTCAGCGGCTTATCGCACAGCAGAGCAAATGCCGCCGCAATAACAAATGATATCAAAAAAACCATGCTTAACCTCCGTTCACCTTTTATCAATCAAAATACGGCTATCGGAAATGACAGCCGTATTTTTAAGAATGTATTTCTGATGTGAATATTAGCCGGTAAATAATTACTTATTTACTTTTTTCGACTTTGTGATAAAAAATATACCTGCTGCCAGAAGTGAAGCAAATGATGTAATTGCAACAGCCAGAACATTCATATTTCCCGAAGTAGTCGGAGTTGATGTGGAGCTGCTTGAGCTTGATCTGGTAGTAGTTGAAGTGCTGCTTACGGTGCTCGAACTTCCGGTTGAATCAGTATCCGATGACTTGTCCGAAGATGTATCGGTGTCACTGTCGGATGAGGTGTCGGTGTCGGATGACTTATCGGAGGAAGTATCCGAATCACTGTCCGAAGCTGTGTCACTGTCTGATGAAGTGTCGGTTGATGAACTGTCTGTGTCTGAAGAGGAACCTTCCTGCTCTTTTGTTGAAATAGTGAAAGCAAGATCCGGATAGCCTGCCGAAGAAACTACAACATTAAACGTATCTTTGTTTACAGTATCAAATACAACGCCGTTTGTTCCTGCTGCTTCAAGATCGATTTTACCATCAGCACCGATAATCGGAACTGCTCTTTTTCCTGACGCTGTGTAATCCTGACCGTCAACGTTAACATTTGTGAGGTTCTTCAAGAATGCGCTGAAATCGTCTTCAAGACCTTCAACAGCTACGAGATGAACTTCCTTGTTGTCATAAGCTGCCGGCTGAACATCCGTTGAAAGCGTAAAGCTTGACAGGAGATCCGCATACTTGCCGTTTGAGTCGGAAACTGTAAGAGTATAGCTGCCTGCCTTTGCGTCGGTGTAAGAAAGAACACCGTTACTGTACTCCGTTTTAAGACCGTCTACATTGTAGGAAGCATTGTAATCCGAAGGGAGATTAGGGTTGAACGAAACCTTTGTAGACTTATCGCTAACACCAGCGTTTTCAACCGTCACAACCGTTGTTATCTTAACGGGAACATAGCTGCTTACAGGATAGGAAATGATTCCTTTGTCGGTAATATACGTTACATCATTGATAGTCTGACCCATCATAGCCTGGTAATGCTCATAGGAAAATACATTACCCTTTGCGTCTGCCTCTTTGATTCCTGAACCCCATGCGAACTCATAGGTCTTCTTCCAGATATTCTCAAGATGACGCATTCCGTACTGAGAACCCTCGTTTGTTGTAACAACAATACCGTAAACTGTACCGTCGATCGTAACATCGGAGAATTCAAAGAGATAATCGCCCCATACGCTCTCGGTTGCAAGAGTGTAATTTGTTCCGGAAACAACTTCTTTATTTCCCTGAACCTCAGAAAACTCGTACGCACCGTTGTCGTTTACTGTGAGTGTTTTATAGACCGATGGAGTTCCTTCGAGATCCGTAAAATAGTAGTCTGCGTTTTCATCGCTGACAACATTAAGCTTGCTGTAATCCTCACGGCTTACTTCAACAGGGAAAGAAACACCTAGGATTTTTCCGCCTACACCCTCAGCATCGGGAACAAAATATGTTCCGCTGAAAGATTTCCATTTGCTGTCGGTTGCCGAAGTAACAGCGTCAACCTCAACATCGTTATTTTTTACATCTGCCTGATAGAATGCACTGTACGGAATGTTCATCGTGACAAAAACAGTATCACTGTCGTCTGCCGATGCAGCAAAAGGAACCGCCGAAAGAAGCAATGCAGATGAAACAGCGAGTCCGACTATTTTTTTGATTGTATTCATTGTTACACAACCTTTCTTAATTTATATTAGGTTATCGACATGAAAGCAAATTCTGATTGAAAAGCAAATAATTATTTTTAGCTAACTTATATAAAACTAACCCCGTATTAACATTAAATCGTTTCATTCAAAACAAAAATGATAGGGATACATCTTAACACAAAAAAGCCAGCAATAACCTTATCTTAACTACAAATCATAAAATATTTCTTAATCCCCAAAATCAATAACCGGTTTGGAAGGCAAGCAACAGAATTTTTTTTACCGGCAGAAAAGTGTTATCTATCGCTAACCTTATATTATTATAATGGAGTAAAATTTATTTGTCAAGGTGCGATTAACCGGACTGTTTTTAGTGGAAACGTTTTATTGACCATTAGTTTTTAAAGTTTTTTATCTATTTTTTATACATTTGATAACATTATCTGAACATTGAAAATAAATTACAAAAATGTAATCTATTTTCGACATTCAAATTATAACCCGATGACTAATCTAATAAACGCAAAAAAGAGTACAAATCCGAAAATCTGTACTCTTTAATATTTTAATAATTAATTAGCCTTGCTCTGAATATACTCATCAATAGACTTAGCTGCCTGTCTGCCGGCACCCATAGCCTTGATAACTGTAGCAGCGCCTGTTACTGCGTCGCCGCCTGCATACACGCCCTCCTTGGTTGTCTGCATTGTTTCTTCGTTAACAACGAGACAGCCTCTGGCATTAGCTTCAATGCCCTTTGTTGTAGAGCGAATGAGCGGATTCGGAGCGTTGCCGATAGCGATAATAACTGCGTCAACGTCAAGAACAAAGTTCGAACCTTCTTTTGCAACAGGTCTTCTTCTGCCGCTTGCGTCAGGCTCGCCAAGCTCCATTTCAACGCACTCGAGACCTACAACCTTACCGTCTTCGTCTCCGAGAACCTTCACAGGGTTGTTGAGAAGCTTGAAGTTTACTCCTTCTTCCTTAGCGTGGTGGATTTCCTCGTTACGGGCAGGCATCTCCTCTTCGCTTCTTCTGTAAACAATATAAACATTTTCAGCACCGAGACGGAGTGCGCTTCTTGCTGCGTCCATTGCAACGTTGCCGCCACCTACTACTGCAACATTCTTCGGACGGATGATCGGAGTGTCGTACTCATCCTTGAAAGCCTTCATAAGATTGATTCTTGTAAGGAATTCATTTGCGGAGTAAACGCCGATCAGACCTTCGCCTTCCATACCCATGAAGTTAGGAAGACCTGCGCCTGTGCCTACGAATACAGCCTCATATCCCTCTTCGAAAAGCTCGTCAACAGACATAACACGACCCATAACCATATTTGTCTGGATGTCTACGCCGAGATCCTTAAGTCCGCTGATTTCCTTCTGAACGATAGCCTTAGGAAGTCTGAACTCGGGAATACCGTACATAAGTACGCCGCCGGCTGTATGGAAAGCCTCGAAAACAGTAACTTCGTAGCCCTTCTTAGCGAGAGTTCCCGCACATGTGAGACCTGCCGGACCGGAACCGATAACCGCAACTTTGTGACCGTTGCTCTCCGGCTTCTCGGCCTTTTCCGTTGCGTTCTTCATGTGATAATCGGCAACAAATCTTTCAAGACGTCCGATACCTACACTCTCTGTCTTTATGCCTCTTACGCACTTCGACTCACACTGAGTCTCCTGAGGACATACACGACCGCATACTGCCGGAAGCGAACTTGCCGTAGTGATCACGGAATAAGCCTCTTCGAACTCGCCTTTTGCAACATGTGAAATGAAGTCCGGAATCGGAACGTTTACCGGACATCCGCTGACGCAAGGTCTGTTCTTGCAGTTAAGACATCTTGTGGCCTCGTTGATTGCCATTTCTTCCGTATATCCGATGGCAACCTCTTCAAAGTTTTTATTTCTTACGTTAGGCTCCTGCTCAGGCATAGGAGTCTTGTTTGGACACATATTTGGCATGATTATTTCACCTCGACATTGTTGATAAGTCTGCAATTCTTCTCTCTTGCAGTCTGCTCCATGGCTCTGTATGTGACGTTACGCTTCATGAGCTCTTCGAAGTCAACCTCGTGACCGTCAAAGTCAGGACCGTCTACGCAGGCAAACTTTGTCTTGCCGCCGACAGTGAGTCTACAGCCGCCGCACATACCTGTACCGTCGATCATGATCGGGTTCATCGAAACGATCGTTTTGATGCCGTACTGCTTTGTGAGCTGGCTTACTGCTCTCATCATCGGAACAGGACCGATAGCAATAACAAGATCATAATCAGCGCCGTTCTTGATGTTCTCTTCAAGAGCGTTCGTAACGAAGCCTTTGTTTCCGTTTGAACCGTCGTCTGTCATAAGGTAAAGATTGTCGCTTGCAGCCTTCATCTCGTCTTCGAGAATAATAAGGTCAGTGTTTCTGAAGCCGGCAATTACGTCAACAGGTGTTCCCATTTCGTGAAGAGCCTTGGCCTGAGGATAAGCGATTGCACAGCCTGCACCGCCGCCGATAACGGCAACTTTCCTGTATCCCTCAAGCTCACTCGGAACGCCGAGAGGACCGACAAAATCAAGAATATACTCACCTTCGTTGAGTGTATCGAGAAGCATTGTGCTTGCGCCAACCTTCTGGTAAATAATTGTTACAGAGCCTTTCTCTGCATCATAATCAGCAATTGTGAGCGGAACTCTCTCGCCGAATTCGTCAACTCTGAAAATGATAAACTGGCCAGGCTTTGCTTTCTTTGCAATTCTGGGAGCTTCCACTACCATTTTCGTCATTGAAGAGTTCAGTGCAACTTTTTCTAAAATCTTGTACATGAAAAAAACCCTTTCTGTTCATATATGTCTAAACTATTATAATACATCTGTTCAATTTTTTCAAGGTTTTATTTTCAAATTGGTATAAATTATACATTAAAATATGTATTGATATGTGTATAGTGAACACATCAAAATAAAAAAATTAAATTCTATTCATTATATTATTTTATTATTCATTATATTCTCTTATCAGCATACTGTATGACCCGACTTCCTTGTATCTTTTTTCGACAAGATTCTTGTCGAATTTTACTACGTCATTGTATGACAGCGGATCACAGAAATAATATGATTTTTCGTCGTAGCCAATTAGAACCATACAATGCTCTGCGGCTCTCCAAGTATACTTTTCCTTAGTCATATTTCCGTCGAAATCTTCAACATTCCAACTGCTGGTAAGATAAGATTGTCCCATTCCGATCGTGACCCATACAAGCACCGGAATATCCTGTGAAACATAGGTTTTTGCAACAAAGTCAAGAGGAAGACCGCTCGTATCCTCCGTATAAAGATCCGGATAATCATAGTTTTCAACCATCTGCATTATAACGGGAGGATAGCACCCGAAGCCGCTTTTCTGTTTCGGGTCTCCGATAAAAGCCTGAAACGGAGTTTTGCCGTAAAGCTTTCCGTCCTTTGAAACCTTCAGGCTGTCACGGGGAATTTTTGAAAGCAATTCATCTTCCGTAATATCGGTCTTTCCATAATAGTTAAGAACCGTCTTTGCACTTATTATTTCGCAGCCTGTCGGAAGAACTACAAGCTGAGTGAAATGTTCAACGTCAATATGATATTCTTTCGGAGGATATTTCGTTTGCTGCTTGCCTTCATTCTTATCTTTGTCGGAATTTTTCTCGTTTTTTGAGGAAGTGTCGGTGCTGTCCTTTTCTTTTGAATTGTCAGAATCGGAACCTTTGTCCGACGATTTGTTTTCCTTTTGAGAAGAAGCGGTATCGCTATTTGCCAATGTATCGTCTTTCTTCGAATCGGAGTCACTGTTCTTTGAAACATTATTTTTCGAATCAGAATCCTTTTTCTCCGTGTCCGTATTTTTTGAAGAATTGTTTTTTACATCGGAATCGCTTGTTTTCGAATCGGCTTTTTCCGTTGACGTATCTTCCTTTTTGAAACTGCCGGCTGTATCAGTGTCACTGTTTTTTGAATCCGAATCGCTGCTATTTGAAACTATGTTTTCCGTATCGGAATCTTTTTTCTCCGTGTCTGTACTTTTTGAAGAATTGTTTTTTACATCGGAATCGCTTGTTTTCGAATCGGCTTTTTCCGTTGACGTATCTTCCTTTTTGAAACTGCCGGCTGTATCAGTGTCACTGTTTTTTGAATCCGAATCGCTGCTATTTGAAACTATGTTTTCCGTATCGGAATCTTTTTTCTCCGTGTCTGTACTTTTTGAGGAATTGTTTTTTACATCGGAATCACTTGTTTCTGAAACGGCTTTTTCCGTTGATGTATCTTCCTTTTCGGAGACGCTGTCGGTATCGGCGTCACTGCTGTTCTTCGATTTTGTATCGCTGTTTTCCGATATCGTATCGTCCGGTTTTTTTCCGGAATCCGGCGTGTCTTTTGTTTCGGACACATCACGGTAAGTTTCCGGATTGTCACAGGTTTCGACCTTGTCGGGGGTATCGATTGTATCCGTTTCCAAACCGGGCTGAAAAGCTGTTTGAACCATTTCCTCTCTTAAAGAGTTTCCACTTCCTGCACCGGCACTTACCGCAAAAACCGTAGCAGCAACAGAACAGACAGCTGCGGTGGCAATTATTATGTCCTTCCTCTGAAGCTTTTTAAAAAAATCTATGACCGCACCCCCTCGCTTCGGCTGTCTAAAAAAAGGGATATATTTCTGTTTTCAAACACTCCCCTGATTATTTCAATGTCCGAATATATTTAAAAGTATTTTCTTCTCCCTCTTCTTTAAGCATAGTGAGAAGCTTTTCAAGAAGTTCCGAAGTGTTTTTGTGGATAATTCTTTTGTGTTTAGATTTCAGGAAATATTCAAGCGGTGCAGAGTTGTTGTATTTATCGCCCAAATAAATCTTACTTGCGGCAACTCGGTCACAGAACATTTCCTTAACGTATTTTATCGGCATTTCAACCGGTTCAAGTCTCTTTGTTTCGGGATCGTAATCAGTCCAGTACTCGAAATGATGACGGTTTCTTCCCTTGTGATGCATCCATGCTATAGAATATCCGTAAGCCTCACGTTCGGCTTCGTTAGGGCTTCGGTTACCCTGATAATATTTGGCGCCGACAATAAACTCTGTAGGTGAATATTTTGAAAGATCATGAAACAACCCCTGCCACAAAATTCCTGCTTTGCGGCAATGTTTTATAACCTGATGCCGATGTCTTGTAATTGTTACAAAATGTTTTAATGCGCTTCCCATAACAGATATACCAATACAAAATTACGGATAAGTCCGACAGTATAATACAAAAAATACTGCCGAACAATCCGATGTAGAATAATTATAAACCTAAATCAAAATAATTAAAGCAGATGAGAAATAATTTCCTCATGGCTCAAAGCCGAAAGATATGCAGGCGGTACGTCAAATACTGTCTTGCAGCCGCTTACACCCTCCTGAGAGAATCTGTATGCAGCACGAGCGTAAGCTACGAGAACGCATGCTGTAAACTCAGGGTTCGAATCAAGTTTGAGGCTATACTCAATGATGTGGTTATGCTCACCGTTAAGACCTGTCTTGCCGCTTCTGATAACAAGACCGCCGTGAGGCAAGCCGCTGTGGTCACGAGCCATTTCATCTGCCGTGATGAAGTTTACCGTTGTGTCATAGTCGGAGAAGTAGTTAGGCATTTTTACGATCTGCTCTTCAATAGCTGCCTTGTCTGCGCCTTCCTTGGCAACGACATAGCAAACTCTTGTGTGCTTCTGTCTTGTAGTAAGCTCCGGGTTCTCGCCGTTTCTTACGGCATCAAGAGCTTCCTGAACAGGAACAGTATACTGTCTTGCATCGGCAACTCCCTCAATTCTTCTGATAGCGTCGGAATGACCCTGGCTTACACCCTTGCCCCAGAATGTGTAGTCAACACCATCAGTAAGAATGCAGTTTGCATAAAGTCTGTTGAGTGAGAACATTCCCGGATCCCAGCCAACTGAAATAACGCCGACGTTGCCACCCTCTTTTGCTGCTACGTCAACATTTGCAAAATGCGTCGGAATGTTTGCGTGCGTGTCAAAGCTGTCAATAACATTGAAAAGCTTTGCAAGCTTCGGAGTCTGTACAGGAAGATCAGTAGCACTTCCGCCGCAGATTATCATAACATCGATTTTATCCTTATAGTCCTCAACAGAATCAGCCGAAACTACCGGAACACCTTCTGTTGAAATTTTCACGGTTTCAGGGTTTCTTCTTGAAAACACAGCGACAAGCTCAGTATCATTGTTCTGTCTTATTGCTGCTTCAACGCCTCTTCCGAGGTTGCCGTATCCGTAAATACCAATTCTAATGCTCATTGTAAACACCTCTCATAAAAATCTATCTGTCAATTGTAAAATTATATTTACCATAAAATTATACAACAAAATTCTTCTTAAATCAACACCGATGTTGAAATATTGAAGGATTTAAAAACAAAAACGAAAAAAATACATATATCTTCAAGACTTAAATCATTTTTGAGAATTCATTCCAATATCCGACCGTTTCAAATCCTATTTTTTCATATATGGAAATATTCTTTTCACGGTGAAGATAGACAGTTCTGTTTTTCTCCAGTTCTTTTTCAGTGATATAACTGACAACGGCTGTTGCAAGCCCTTTCTTCCGTTCCTCTGCGGCAGTTGCCACACATCCGATCACCGCCGTATTTTTCGAAACCGACAAAACCGAAGCGGTCGAGATTATATTTCCGAAATAATCATAGACTGCATAGACGTTTGATACTCCGTGTCTGATCCTATGAGAAATATCAAGGAAATAACTTTCAAAATCAGGCAGTGACCCTTTGTTCTCATTTTCCGATACAAGGATTGAATATACTGATTTCAGATTCGACATATCACTGTAAAGCTTTGATATTTCATACTGCGGTTTGTATTCAGCGTCCAAAAGTCTCGAACAAGCCATGGTTTCGCCTATCAAAAGGTTCATGTCAAAAGTCAGATTCAGTTCGCTGTCGCAAAGAATGCTTGAAGGAGAAAGCATATTCACGAAATTCTCCGTCTCCGATTTGTCGTAAGAATTGCCGCATATTATCACGGTTGAATAATACCTGCAGAATGCACATACCACATTTGAATTTTTGTCTCTCTGTATCCAGAAATCAAGAAAATCGTATTTTTTGCCGTGATAAGCCGTATGGTACGAAATTATCCTCGAACCATACGGCGAACCTTCACAGACTGAATACAAATCAATTTCAAATTTTCTGCTGAAATCGTTTATATAAATCATATATTTAAATCTTTCCGCCCGCAATTGTCTTTGCAAGTTCATTAACTGTTTTATATACGGAATCGATATCTTCTTTAAAAGCCGTTGTGTGAGGTGCATGGAGATATCTGCACGGAAGAGACACTGCAATTGTTCTTACTCCGCCTCTGTTCGTATTTATAACTCCGGCGTCATTTCCCCCGGCAACTGCCTTTTTTGACTGCGCCTTTACTCCGGCACGTTCGGCTGCTCTGAATGCTTCCTTGTACAGTTCCCTGTCATATATCGTACGCCTGTCCATAAACGAAATAACGGCGCCTTCACCGAGATGACAAACCTGTTTGCTTTCTTCGACATTAGGAATATCTGCCGCCGTCGTCGTTTCAACCACTATCGCAAACTCCGGATCGACAGAATATGCTGCGGTTTTCGCCCCGCGAAGTCCGACCTCTTCCTGAACAACAAATGAAAAATTCATATCGTATGGAAGCTCGCTCTTTATCATTTCGATAAGCACAAGACAGCCAACTCTGTCATCAAGAGCCTTTGTAATTATCGACTGTTCATTCTCCTCATAAAATCCTTCAAACGCAACAAGGTCGCCCACTTCGATATTGTTCTCCGCGTCCTTCTTGTCCTTTGCGCCGATATCAATATACATTGACGAAAGCTTCGGGATTTCATTGCGGCTTTCACCCTTCGAAAGATGAATAGGCTTTATTCCGAATACGCCGTTGACATTTGAGGTACAAAGCTTCACGCTTTTTCCGGAAACAACCCTTCTGTCAATACCTCCGACCTCGTCAACACCAAGCGTTCCGTCGCTGTTTATTGATGTAACGATAAAGCCGACCTCGTCCATATGCGCAGAAAGCAGAAGCTTGTTTTCCGCACGGTTCAGACCTTTTTTGAAAACAATGATATTGCCGCTTTTATCGACTGTCACTTCGTCGGCATAACCGTCTATTTCGGAAATTATAATATTTCTTATCTCATCCTCACCCGATGAAACACCGTTTGCAAGGCAGAGTTTTCTAAGTAAATCCATATTCATAATAAGTCACCTGTTAACACACCGTTTTTATATATTCATATATCAGCTGTGCTATGCTTTCTATATCGTCAATGCTTACAATCTCCGCACCTGTGTGCATATTTCTCTGAGGGATAGACACAACAGCCGTCGGAATTCCGCTTCTTGCAACAGAAATTTTGTCTCCGTTTGTTCCCGTCAGACCGCCTGTCACTTCAATCTGATACGGAATATTTTTCTCTTTTGCAATGGAAATAAACCTGTAAGACATTTTTCTCGAAAGAACCGGAGAAATGCAGATCATACCGCCCTTTCCAAGCTCGCCGCTTTCATATTCCGCAACGCCGCTCTGACTCGCAAAGCTGACGTCTATGGAGATAGCTTCATCCGGATATACACTGTAAGCCGCAGTGGATGCGCCCTTGCCATAAGTTTCTTCCTGAGAAGTGAAAGCAAACGTAACTCCGGAATTGACGGGGCTTTCCTTAATCAGCTCTGCAACACGAAGAAGCAGCGCGCAGCTCGCTCTGTTGTCGGTTGAACAGCAGGTGAATCTGTTATTCAAAAGTACAAGCGGAGTGGTATCGTAAGCGACCGTGTCTCCGATATTAACAAGCTCCTTTACCCTTTCGGCAGGAAGACCCGTATCAAGATAAATGCTGTCAGAATCAGGAGCTTTGTCCTCACCTCCGTCGGCAAGATGAGGAGGAAGACAACACGCTACAGCGGTTATTTCTCCGCTCTCCGTCAGGACTTTGAATCGTGAATCCTGAACGACACGGTAGTCCATACCGCCGCACTGAGCAACCTTTAAGAATCCTCTGTCATCGATAAATGTAACGATGAATCCGATTTCATCGAGGTGAGCGTCAAGCATGATATTGTGTTCTTCGGTATTGCCGATTCTGGCAATGACATTGTTATTTTTGTCGATTACGGCTTCGTCGGCATACCTGGATATTTCGTCCTTTAAGAGACTGCATATACTCTCCTCACGTCCCGAAACTCCTTTTGCAGTACAAAGCCTTTTGAGTAGCTCTATCATATTAATTCTCCTCGGATTGCAGACTTATTTCTGATAAGTCGAAATTTCCTGTAACGGCAGGTATTTTTTCACCTGCCTAAGCTGCTTCGTATACTCGTATGCATCGTATTTTTAATTCTGAACTCAAAGCGCATTAACAAGACTCTTGAAATGCTCTCCCCGTTCTTCGAAATTCCTGTACAAATCAAAGCTTGCACTTGCAGGCGACATAGAAACGATATCTCCGTCTTTCGCACATTCAAACGCTTTTTCGACTGCCTGCTTCATATTCTCTACCTTAACTATTTCCGGATTGCCCTGGGAATAATCCTTGGCTTCAAGAATCGCTTTCTCTATTTTAGGACCGGTCGCACCCATAATAATTGCCGTTTTTACTTTCTTCACGATAAGCTCTCCGAGCTCGGTGTAGTCAAGGTGTTTGTCATAGCCGCCAAGAATAACTATGATTTTTTCATCATAAAGTGAAAGTGTACCGAGAGCGGTTCTTGTCGGACTTGAAGCTATTGAGTCGTTGTAATATTTAACTCCGTTAAGCTCTCTTATGAACTCGTTTCTGTGAGCGACGCCGCCGAATTCTTTTGCTACCCTGACGATACTCTTAACCGAAACGTCGCCCCAGACAGCCGAAATAGCAGCAAGATAATTTTCGACGTTGTGCAGACCCGGAATCTTTATATCCGACTTGTTCATGATAACGGTTTCATTTCCGTTCTCAGCGAAAATTATTTCGCCGTTCTCATTCATATATGCGCCGTTTTCAACCTTATTTCTTCGTGAGAATTTGAAAAGTGTTCCACGGACATCATCGGAGAAAGAGTTCGAAATCTCATTGTCAAGATTCAGAACGCTCCGTGAGAAGGCAGTCTGATGAAGAATGATGTTTCTCTTCGAATCGATATACTCCTGCATATCCTTGTGAATATCAAGGTGATTTGGAGCAAGATTCGTAACAACCGCAACATCCGGACTTCTTCTCATTGAAATAAGCTGGAAACTTGAAAGCTCCACAACAGCATAATCATCCTCGGAAATCGTCTCGATCTCAGGCAGAAGCGGCTTTCCGATATTTCCTCCGAGATGAACGGTTTTTCCGTCGGCTTTCAGAAATTCGGAAATAACTGTTGTTGTGGTAGTTTTTCCGTCACTTCCGGTAACAGCGATAATTTTGCAGGGACATAGGTCAAAGAAAACCTCCATTTCGGAAGTAACCGCAACTCCTCTTTTTCTCATTTCGTTAAGTTCATCCATATAATAACGCATTCCCGGAGTACGGAAAACAATATTAACGTCAAGATCGTTCAGATACGTCTCACCCAGACTCAGAACAGCTCCTGCCTCAACGGCTTCCCGAGCCATTTCTCCGAGCTGCTCTTCGTTTCTCTTGTCGCAAGCCGTAACCTCTGCGCCGTATTTTTTGAACAAACCGATAAGAGGCAGATTGCTTCTTCCTATTCCGCAGAGGGCTATTCTCTTTCCTTTAAGCCCTCTTAAAAAACTTTCTGTTCTTGTATCCATTTTAAAAAACCTCACTGTAGCAGAATTTAAAAAAATTTAAAATATCATGTAATATTCTCTATATCCGTAATATCCGTAAAAAACTAAATTTAAATATATCTCTTAAGTATTAATTATATGACAAAATTTACAAAATATCAACCAGTTTTTTCAAATTAATTAAAAAAGCGTAATTATTTTTTAAATTGCTTGTAATTTATTGGAAATAAAAAAATTTATTGATAAATTTATCTATATGTAGTATTCTTATTATTGTAGAAAAAATTAAAAGGAACCTGAATAATATGCTGTATGATTTTTTGGATATCGATAAAAACTCCGACATTCTTCTTTATGAGCAAATATATATTAATATAAAAACCGCCATAAATTACGGAAAACTTTGTCGGGGAGACAAACTTCCTTCAATAAGACGTCTTTCCGAGGATTTAGACGTAAGCCGAACTACGGTTGAAAAAGCCTACGATCAGCTCTGTGCCGAAGGATACATAAACAATCTTCCGAAACGAGGATTTTTCGTTGAAGCCGAACATTATTTCAATGATTCTTCGGAAAAAACGAACTCGGAAATTTCGTCAAAAAAAGAACATAACAAAATTTATAAATATGATTTTTCAAGCTCAAGTATCGACGCACAGTATATCGATATAAAATTCTGGAAACGATGCGTAAAAGACATTCTGGACAAACAGTATATCATTTCATCGTACGGTCTGGCACAGGGAGAAATATCGCTCAGAGAGGCATTGTGCGACTATTCAAGGAACGTCCGTGAAGTTTCTGCGGATCAGGACAAAATTCTGGTTGGTGCAGGAACCCAGACTCTTCTCTCCGTTCTTCTCGGAATCTGCGGAGAATACGGAAAAGTCGTTGCGATAGAAAAGGGATTTTTCCCTCAGGGAGAGCAGATTTTTTCGGATTTCGGATTTAAATTCTCACCGCTTAAAGCAGACAAAAACGGAATAATTTTAGATTCAGACATCAAAAGCCGGATTCTTTTCGTAAATTCCTCCGGAAGCATCAGAGGCTCATCGCCGATTCCTATCAACAAGCGTATGGAAATTATCCGCTGGGCAAAGAAAAATGATGCAATAATCATTGAAGATGACTTCAACGGAGAGTTAAGATACACGTCAAAGCCTGTTCCTGCTCTTCAGGGGCTGTGCAGCGAAAGAGTTGTATATATAGGAAGCTTTTCAAAGCTTCTTCTTCCCTCGGTTCGTATCAGCTATATGGTTCTTCCCGAGCGTCTTGCTGAAATTTACTCTGAGAGAAGTCACAACTACAATCAGACTTCGTCAAAAATCGAACAGCTTGCGCTTGCCGAATATATCAGATCCGGAAGACTGGAACGTCAGCTTCGCAAGCTTCGGAAGGTTTATGCTATAAAATCAAAAATATTGCTTGAAAGTCTTAAAGAAGCTTTCGGAGACATTGCAATAATCGAAGTAATCGAAACGGCGCTTTGCGTTCGGATTAAGCTTGATACACCTCAGACGATGGAACAGCTTAAGAAAAAGGCTGAGGACAACGAAATCAAGCTCGGAAAATGCCGTGAGAAAAACGGACTGAAATATTTTTATCTGTGCTTTTCAGGAATAGAAACGGAAAAAATTCCCGACGCAGTCAGGCATCTCAAGAATGCGTGGAAAATATAAAACAACAAAATGAAATACTGCCGCAAAACGAAAATTCCAGTCGCTCGCTGCGGCAGTATTTTTAATGCTGTGGTTTTTGAATCACTATCCACAACTTAAGCATAATTTAAGGCAATACCGCACAGAGATTGTGCCGAAGATGCGCAGTAGATTTTTTCGTCAGAGTGCATAAAACGACCGCAGGAATAATGACGTATTTCAAGGAAGTTTTGTGTACTATGACGGAAAAAGATCAAGCAAATTCGGTGCAAAGCCGTCAGGCGGTCTTTGTGCGGTGTTGCCTTAAGTTTTCACTCAAGCCTTTTTCAAAAGGCTTGCAGGGTGCAGGGACAGCGTCCCTGCTCGCCGAAGGCAGAATTTAGCCATTTTCTGCCAAATGCCCCTAACCTGTGAATAAAACTAAGCTACCTCGCCGCTCCAAGTCGACGCAAAAAGACGTGCAACGCTTAAGTTGTAGATAGTGGTTTTTGAACTATTATTAAGCAATGCTCACTTTTGGAAAAATAATTTCTGCGCAAAACATATAATCTACTTCCTCCTGCTCACATGAAAAGCTTACTTCTCCGCCATACTTTTCTACGGCTTTTCTGATATTTGAAATCCCGAAGCCGTGATTCTTTTTATCGGACTTAAGAGTTTCATCTGTTTTCACCATGTGGAGCGTCGGATTCGTAACAGTAATAAGTATAAAATGAAGATTCTGTTTAAAAGAGAGTTCTATTCTGCGCTTTTCCTCTGGCAGTTTTTCTTCCGCTTCAATCGCATTGTCGAGAAGGTTAGAAATAACCGTACACATATCTATCGGAGCAATTTCCAAATTTTCTATCGTTCCGGAAACGGTGAGAGTAATATTCTCCGAATCAGCCTTTGAAAGTTTGTCGTTAACTATTGCGTCGGCAATATCGTTTCCGGTATGAAGAGATTTATCTGTTTCTTCCAGAACCTCCGAAAGTGCCGAAATATAGTTCTCCAGTTCTCTGTACTTTTTCTTCAGACTTAACTCTCTTATACATATCAGATGATTTTTCATATCATGTTTTAGTCTTCTTATTTCCGTCTCTGAAGACTGACGGCTGTCATAATATTCCTTCTGAGCATTCAGATAATTTTCATTGACTCTGCTGATACGGCTGTAAAAATTCTTTTCCGAATTTTTTACGGAAATAACAACTGCGGAAGAAATTGCAATTACACCAAGATAAATCCCCGTATACGCAATTTCGTCATTCATAACCGAATTCATCATAATACTATTAGAAAAACCTGAAACAAAAGCAATAACAAACATATTCCATACAGAAAGCGGTTCGGAAACCTTATTTTTTCCTATGAAGCCTATAAACAGCACAATAAAAACAATCGTTATCAGATGCGCCGCAAGACCGATCAGAATGCCGAAATAGATGTTCAAATCTTCATTGAAGAAAACGTTTGTAAAAACCGAACTCAGTGAATATGTAATTCCATACGCCGCAGTGAAGGAAAAAAACACAGATGCAATGCAGGCGGCAAGCGACTTAAACTTCCTGTCGGTAAGAATCAGCCACATCATCGCAGTATAGACTATTATCATCAATTCACTGTTTATCCCTGCACCTGTAATTAACCCCGGAATAATCGTAACAGCATGAATTAAAGGAACTGTTAAACTGAAAAGAACATATTTTTTTATCTGATATCTGAATATTTTATCCAGCGTCTGACACGCTCCGAAAATAACGGCAAAGCCTAAAATATATTCAGATAATATTGCCTCCAGCAGTAAAATTAACTTCATACTCCGACTCCTATCTTGCACTGTGTTTTATATAATCAACAATACGTTTTTTAAAATCCTCACAGCAGCTTTTGCTTATCGGAAGAGTTTCTCCGTTATCCATGCGAACCTCTTTGTCCGTGTAGTTGCGAACATGCATAAGATTCACTACTGAACATCGATGAACCCTGACAAAAAGCGGAAGCGCATCATTAAGCATCGAGAGAGAATTTGAAAGCTTCATACGAACGGAATAAATATCGCCGGCGGTTACAAAATTAACCGTATTGTTGTCGGATTCTGCAAAAAGAATATTCTCAGGAGAAACAATATGCTCCTGAAGTCCGCATTTTAAAACTATCTTTTTGGTTTTAGAAAGACTTTTTGAAAGATCGTCCAACGTTTTTTTGAGTTTTTCTTCGGAAAGTTCTTTCGGCAAAAAACGGAACGCGTTTACCTCATAGCCATCCATTGCACGTTCTGTGTGCGATGTCAGAAAAACAATCGGAACATCCGACGAAAAATCACGGATCCTTTCGGCAGCTTTCATGCCGTCAATTCCCGGCATTTCTATATCGAGAAAAACAGCGTCAAAAGTCTTTCCGGAAGAATAAGCCCTGACAATTTCTTTTCCGTCCGAAAATACGGTACAGACAACATCAAGATCATTATAATACTCATCAATAAATTCGCACAGCATATCACGAAAAATTTTCTCATCATCAACGACTGCAATTCTCATACTATTCTCCACCCATTTTAAAATGTCTGATAATAGAATCATATCACAGTCAGCGGAATTTTTCAATAATTATGCCGATAACGCTAAAAAATTGTATATTTTATACATTTTCAAATACCGTAAGAAAGGGAGAGAGAAACTGTTCCGATGTCAAAGTTCGACTCGTTTCAATATTCTTTTCAATTTTCATATTTATTAATATATCATAAACATTCTTCTATATTGAATTTTTGTTGTGAAATATATAATTTATGTTGTCAATGAAAAAAGGAACGCATTATACACTGAAAAAACAGTATATAATGCGTTCTTACTTTTTTAAAAAATCAGATTCTGAATAATTCGTTAAGCTTGATCTGGAGTAAATATGCATCCAAAAGGTTAACCTTACCGTCACCATTGACGTCGGCCGCTTCAAGCTGTTCGGCTGTAAGATCGGCAAGTCCCATATAGTATTTCTGAACCAGTGAAGCGTCTTTTAGTGAAAACTTCCCGTCTCCGTTAATATCATAGAGAACCGTATCATCATTTCCTTTATCGCTGTCCGTTGAGATATCAGTTTCCGTTTCCGTATCGCTGTCATCAGTCGTATTGGTTTCTGTGTCGCTGTCATTCGGTATAACTGTTTCCGTGTCTGTAGTCGTATCCGTTTCCGTATCACTGTCATCAGCTGTGTCAGTAATTGTCTCTGTATCTGTTTCTGTGTCACTGTCATTGGCTGTATCGGTTTCGGACTCCGAATCAGTATCTGAACTATATTGACAGTATATCTTTGTATTAAGGCTATCGATATATTGGTCATAAGGAATATCATAAGCCTTGTAATCAACCACTAAATTAGTTTTTGAATCAAATCCCATCATACCGGAATCAAAGTCTTTCAAAGCTTTAAAATTAAACTTAATGCTCAGTATATCAGGTTCAAGGAGATCGCTGGTGTAATCTGTTCTGATTAAGTCAACGATAATTTTTCCAAGCTTATCATCATTTACTACAATGCTGTAATTTCCATTACTTTCGGAAACTTCTTCAATATAATTTTGAAGATAAAATACATTGTCATTATAATAAATTTCAAAATTTACGCCGCCAATTTCCACATCGGAATTGATCGTGTATGTAACCGCAACAGTATCTCCCTCATGGTGACTCGTGCTTTCATCAGCTTTCGCAAAAACAGTAACAATGTTACAAATGCTCAGTATCATCATAACACTGACCATTACCGATATAAATCTTTTCAAAATATAACACCTCTCTGAAAATTATTTTTATTCCCTTTTCAATAACATATTATACATCTGCAATAGTAAAAAATCAATAGATTTAACAATTTTTTAATAAAAATTCTGTTAAATCGTACTATCTTGTTTACCGCTTTAATGAATTTGAATTTTTCTATAACACAATATATCAGAGAGGTATTTTTTTAAATCAAGTCAATCAGAACATCACCAATATCACCGTCAATACAAATCGATCGACCGGCTATTTCTTTCGGACAAACGCTTTCTCCGAAATTAATACAAGAATAAACCGCATTCGGATTTTCGCTTGTCATCTGCCAGAAAGGATATTTTATAATTCCCGGTGTATTTCCCCCTACGCCGAGTTCAAGGAAAAGAATTTTCCTATTTTTATTTTTTCTCAGAAAATCGGTATATCTTCTTGCCGCATCATGCCAGCCTTCGTCCTCAACAAAGGTACCGTCGCTTCGCAAATTCATAGTCATCGGCTCGCCGCAGACAGGACAATATGGGATAAGTTCACTCGGAACTTTCATATTTTCCTGCTCTTTTATCATCTTCTTTACGGTTTCTTCGTTATCGTAGGTCTGCTGATGGCAGGGCTCGCTGCACTGAAA
>CAMHNT010000004.1 GCA_946186535.1 uncultured Clostridia bacterium | reverse complement strand
GTTTGTTACCACAGTTGTGTATCTAATAGTTAAATAGTAAATAATTACAAAATAATTTTACAAATCTTGTGGTGAATTTGTGTAAAATCGCTTGAAAAATTTTTCAGTTTTTGGTATTATATAATTGTATATTGAATAGTTGCAGCTAAATTTTAAAAATTCATTGAAAAGCCGTTTTTTAGTTAAAATTGTTCACATGATTCCGGGAGAGGATGCGGCTTGATTTGAAAGCAAAAGGAGAGTATATACTATGATTGACAGCATCGTACAGGGGCTTTTGGACGATTTCCATTCTGGCAACAGTGCAAAAGCTTACGACTTGCTCGGAGCACATAAATCGTATATGTTTGATCAGCTTGGCGTAGTGTTCCGCGTATGGGCTCCGAATGCGGCGGCTGTATCTGTAGTCGGCGATTTTAACTATTGGAATCCGGAAGCCAATCCAATGGGAAAAATCAGCGATGCGGGCGTTTGGGAGTGCTTCATTCCGAACGTGGTCGGCGAATTCGACAACTATAAATACTGCATTGATACACCTTGGGGTGAACGGATTTATAAATGCGACCCCTATGCTTTCCATTTTGAAACACGTCCTAACAATTCTTCTAAGTTCTATGATATCGAAGGATACGACTGGGAGGATGAAGAATGGATAGAGAAAAAGAAACCGAATACTCACAATGCTGAACCGATTAACATCTATGAAGTTCATGCAGGCTCTTGGATAAAGCCTGAAAACGGTGAATTCATAAGCTACAGGGAGCTTGCGGACAAGCTTATCCCATATGTGGCTGATATGGGATATACTCACATTGAGTTCATGCCGATTACGGAATACCCGTTCGACGGATCGTGGGGCTATCAGGTTACTGGCTACTATGCACCTACTTCCCGGTACGGAACTCCTCATGATTTTATGTATCTTGTAGACAAGGCTCATCAGGCAGGACTGGGAGTGATTCTCGATTGGGTTCCGGCTCATTTCCCAAAAGATTCCCACGGTCTCGTGCGTTTTGACGGCACGTGCTGTTATGAATACGAGGATTGGAGAAAGGGCGAGCACAAGGAATGGGGAACACTCGTATACAATTACAGCCGATATGAGGTTATCAGTTTCCTTATCTCCAGCGCTATGTTCTGGATGGATAAGTATCACGTTGACGGAATCCGTGTGGACGCGGTTGCATCTATGCTTTATCTTGATTATAACCGTAAGGACGGCGAGTGGTGTCCGAACATGTTCGGCGGAAAGGAGAATCTTGAGGCGATTGACTTCCTTAAAAATCTCAACGCAACGTGTTCAAAACTTTTCCCCGGAAATATTATGATTGCAGAGGAGTCTACTGCATTTCCTATGGTTTCTCGTCCAACGGATATGGGCGGTCTCGGTTTCAGTTACAAGTGGAACATGGGCTGGATGAACGATATGCTCAGATATCTTGCGCTCGATCCTATTTATCGTCCGTATCATCATGACAATCTTACGTTCTCGCTCATCTATGCTTTCAGTGAAAACTTCATGCTTCCGATAAGCCACGACGAGGTTGTTTACGGAAAGTGTTCGCTTATCAATAAGATGCCGGGCGACTATGAAATGAAGTTTGCGGGAGTGAAAACATTTATTGCATATATGATGTCTCATCCCGGAAAGAAGCTTACTTTCATGGGCTCTGAGTTCGGTCAGTTCGATGAGTGGAACTATGAAAAGGAGCTTACATGGGAGGTTCTCGAATACGACCGCCACAAGCAGCTCAAGCAGTTCTTTAAGGATATAAACTATTTCTATAGGAATAATTCTCCTCTCTATGAAGTTGACTTCTCATGGGAAGGTTTCCAGTGGATTTGCCACAGCGACTATCAGCATTCCATTCTTGTATTCAGAAGAATTGACAAGAAGGGGGACGAGATCATAAGCGTCTGCAATTTCCAGCCTATGCTTCGTGAAAACTATATCATCGGTGTTCCGTGTGCAGGAACATATTCCGAGGTATTCACGACGGATGCGGAGGCCTACGGCGGCAGCGGATTTACTAACGGTACAACTATCAAGTCGAAGAAAAAATCCTGTCATGACCTTGAAAACTCTATCACGATTACAATTCCTCCTCTGTCTGTAATGTACTTCAAGTGTACGAAGAAAACAGCACTGCGAAAGAAGTCTGAAGAAAAAGAGGAGACAAAAACCGAGGTCAGGGAAGAGGAGAAGAAAACTTCGTCCAAGAAATCTGTCAGAAAGATCGAAGAGGTTAAAGCTGAAGAGCCGAAATCAAAGAAGCCGTCGGCAAAAAAAGCGAAAGCCGAAAACGAATCCAAGTCCGAAGCCAAAGCCGGGAAAACTGGAAAGTTCGAGGAGAAGTCCGTTAAAGCAAAGGGTGACGAGAAGGCGGAAACGTCGGAGGATCAAGTTTCCGAGAAGAAGCCTTCAAAGGCAAAAACGGAAAAGAATTCCGATGATGCTGAAACTGCTCCGAAAACCGAAACGGCTGAAGAAGTAAAAACAGAGGATACTCCCAAGGCTGAAAAAACGGAAACAGCAGAAAAGGCTGACGCTCTGAAATCCGAGAAGATTTCGGAAAGCAAAAAAGAAGCAGCGGTTGAAGAAGATACTCCGAAGCCGGCGAAAGTAAAGAAAACTTCGAAGAAAAAATAATTTGATATAAAAAGATTTATCCTGACATCGGAAACTCGATGCCCGATGTCAGGATACTTCAGCAGAATTTTATAAGACTATAGGCAATGATTTTAAATTTAAAAGTTTTTGGGTTTAACATCTGATATCAAGCGGTTGAATATCGGTCTGGAGCCGATTTAATCTTAGATTGCTTCATTGTGTTCCGATAAGGAGACCTTTTCTCCGGACAGCAGACTACGATTTATTAAAAATATCGGAGCGCAAGAAATAATATATTAAGACTTTTATTTTAAATTTGATTGGAGGATTTTATATGCTACCAAAGCAGGAGGTTGTGGCAATGCTCCTTGCGGGGGGACAGGGAAGCAGACTTGGCGTGCTTACGAGAAAAGTTGCCAAGCCGGCAGTTCCGTTTGGAGGAAAATACAGAATTATCGATTTTCCTCTTTCAAACTGCGCCAACTCGGGAATCGAGGCTGTAGGCGTACTCACACAGTATCAGCCACTAGTACTTAACGACTATCTGGGAAACGGACAGCCTTGGGATCTTGACAACGATAATGCAGGCGTACATATCCTGTCGCCTTATGAGCAGAAAGACGGCGCAAAATGGTATTCCGGTACAGCAAATGCTATTTATCAGAATCTCAATTTTATTGAGCGTTACGATCCGGAATATGTATTGATTCTTTCCGGTGATCATATCTATAAGATGGATTATTCCAAGATGATTTCTTTCCATGCCGAGCATAATGCAGACTGCACAATTGCGGTTATCGATGTTTCGCTTGAGGAGGCTTCAAGATTCGGTATTATGAACACCAATCCTGACGGTTCAATTTATGAATTCGAAGAGAAGCCCGCACATCCGAAGAGCACAAATGCATCAATGGGTATCTATGTGTTCAGCTGGGACAAGCTTAAGAAATATCTGGTTCTCGATGCTGCAGACCCGAACAGCTCCAATGACTTCGGTAAGAACGTGCTGCCTGCAATGCTTGCGAACGGGGAGAGAATGTTTGCATATCCGTTTGAGGGATATTGGAAGGATGTAGGAACAATCGATAGCCTCTGGGAGGCAAACATGGATTTGCTTGATCCTAAGACCAAGCTTGATCTTACTGAAAAGAAGAACAAGATTTACTCACGCAATCCGATTATGCCGCCGCACTTCGTTGCGGACTGTGCAGAGATTCAGAACTCTATGATTGCCGACGGTTGTAATGTTTACGGAACACTTGAGTTTTCGATGCTCTTTAACGGCGTTACAGTGAAGAAGGGTGCCGTTGTTACCGATTCTATTCTCATGCCTGGCGTTGTCGTTGAAGAGGGCGCACAGGTAAGCTACGCAATCGTTTCCGAAGGTACCGTTATCGGGAAAAATGCCGTAATAGGCGCAAGACCCGAGGATACGGAGAACCGTGACGACTGGGGAATCGCCGTTGTCGGTGAAAACCTCAGCATCGGTGAGGGCGCAGTAGTTCCGCCAAAGGCTATGATTGATGAAGATATCAAGGGGGTGAAGTAATATGGCTGGCAGAAACATGTTTGGATTGCTCCTGACTAACTTTCAGGATTTGTATATACCCGAGCTTACAACAAAAAGAACATTCAGTTCAATTCCTTTCGGCGCAAAGTACAGACTTATAGATTTCTCTCTTTCCAATATGGTAAATTCAGGTATTAGCAAAATCGGCGTCGTTACAAAGAACAATTATCTTTCTCTTATGGATCACATCGGTTCAGGAAAGGCATGGAACCTTTCGAGAAGAAGAGGCGGACTTACTTTCCTTCCTCCGTTTGAGAATACGGTGGACAAGTACAACACATTTGTTGAAACGATAGATTCTATCAGGAATTTTATCGATCATTCCTACGAGGACTATGTTCTCATTTCGAGTTCCATGTCGGTTGTCAATATCGATTATCAGCAGATGTTCAATGCACATCTCAAGTCGAATGCTGACATTACGATCTGCTACCGCAATGCTCCGCTTCATAAGAGTACAAATTCCGATGACGTTGTTTTTTCAATTGATTCAAACAAGAGAATTTCCGAGGTTCTCATTAACCCGAGAAACCTTGAAACAGCAGATTGTATGATAAACACATGCGTTATCAAAAAGGACCTTCTTCTTGACATCGTTTCCGATTGCATGAGCAGAAGCAAGTATACGTTCTCAAGAGACGTGATTCAGCCGTGTGTTAAGGAATACAATGTTTACGGATATGAGGTTCCCGGATATTGTGCGGATATTGATTCGATTCAGAGTTACTTCAAGGCTAACATGGATCTTCTGAGTTCTGAAGTAAGAGAAGAGCTTTTCAATATGCGTAATCCTATCTACACGAAAATCAGAGACGATATGCCGACAAAGTACGGACTTAACAGCTCCGTTAAAAATTCTCTCATTGCTCCCGGCTGTGTTATCGAGGGTGAGGTTGAGAACAGCATCATCTTCAAAGGTGTTCGTATAGCGAAGGGCGCGAAGATTTCAAACAGCATAATTATGCAGGACTGCGATATCGGAGAGAATACTACACTTAACTATGTTATCTGCGATAAGGATGTTGTCGTTTCACCGACAAGAATGCTTTGCGGAATAGATTCATATCCGGTTTGCATTTCGAAGAAAAGTGTAGTATAATTTATTTACATATTATTCCGCTCCCGGCTTTGAATTTTCCGGGAGCGGAGAAAAAATATTTAATCATGAAAATGGTTTATGGATTGTTTTTCGGCTGTATTTTTGATTTTTAAATAAAGTACGGCGATATTCCGAAAAAGATTTAGGAGGTTATAAAAATGAGAGTATTATATTGTACCAGCGAAGCAAAGCCGTTTGCTGCGTCGGGCGGATTGGGAGATGTTGCGGGTTCGCTTCCGCAGGCTCTCCGTCAGAGAATGATCGGCTGTCGTGTAGTAATGCCTTTGTACGGCGACATTCCGCAGAGTCTTCGTGATACTATGCACTATATCACAAGCTTCACGGTTCCGGTATCGTGGCGTCACCAGTACTGCGGCGTCTTTGAGGCTCGCTACAACGGTGTTCTTTACTACTTTATAGACAACGAATATTATTTCAAGCGCAGCGGACTTTACGGTTTCTATGATGATGCGGAGAGATTTGCTTTCTTCTCAAGAGCATGTCTCGAAATGCTTCCTTACGTTGACTTTAAGCCTGACATAATTCACTGCAATGACTGGCAGACCTCCCTCGTTCCTACGTACTATTATCTTTTCTATTCCCACAACGGCTGGTATCATGATATCAAGAGCCTTTTCACTATTCATAATATCCAGTATCAGGGAAAGTACGGCTGGGAACTCAATGAGGATGTAGTAGGAATTCCTCCCCAGGACGGTGCTATTCTCGACCAGGACGGCAAACTCAACATGATGAAGGGTGCAATTGTATGCTCGACAAAGGTCAATACGGTTTCACCGAGCTATGCTCTCGAAATCAAGGATCCATGGTTCAGCCACGGCCTTGATCCGGCTCTTAACCTCTTCCATTACAAGCTTTGCGGTATCCTCAACGGTATCGACAATGCAAGCTACGACCCTGCAACCGACTATCATCTCTATGCAAACTACACGGCTGACAACCTTTACGGAAAGAATGAGTGTAAGAGAAAGCTTCAGGAGCGTCTCAACCTCGACAGAAGAGAGGATATCCCGATCGTCAGCATGGTTTCCCGTATGGTTTCACATAAGGGTCTTGACCTCGTTCGTGACGGTATCGACAATATTCTCCAGAACAACGACTGTCAGTTTGTTATCCTCGGTTCGGGCGACGCAGAGTACGAGGACTTCTTCAGAAACCTTCAGTGGAGATATCCGGGCAGAGTTTGCTCATGCTTCGGCTATGTAAATGAGCTTGCAAGAAAGATTTACTCCGGTTCCGACATCTTCCTTATGCCTTCAAAGAGTGAGCCTTGCGGTCTTTCTCAGATGATCGCTCTCCGTTACGGCACGATTCCTGTAGTAAGAGAGGTCGGCGGTTTGAAGGATTCTATCCACGACAGTCTCGACGGCTACGGCAACGGCTTCACATTCCGTAATTACGATACGGGCGATATGGTTAGCGCAGTCAACCGTGCAATCGGCGGCTACTGGAACAGAGAAGGCTGGGTAAAGCTCATATGGCGTGCAATGACTTCGGACTACAGCTGGGACAGATCGGCAAACGATTACATCAATGTCTACAACGACGCAATGTGTCAGCCGAATCCGTAATTTTATAAAAAATATAAAATATGCATAATTTAACGGCATATCGATAGGGTCTATCGATATGCCGTTTTTGTATTTTATATTTTACAGTTTTCAAAGGTTACATCTGATTATCTGTCATTTTCTTCATCAAAATCCTCGACAGTCGGAATAAAGGGGGAGAGAAGCTCGTCCTTAAATTTCCGAACCTCACCTTTCGCCAACCGCCAGACCTGAAAACTGTTGGGGTCTTCTTTGTCTTCATCATTGTGCATATAGAGAAGACCGTAGCTTCCCTTTGCAATTTTTCCGACATTACAAAAGAATTCAAGAAGCTCGGAAAAGTCCGAACCGAGATGATTTGTAAAATGTGAAAATTGGATATAATGCTCGCCGTTTTTTGCCTTGATTTCTATTTTATAAAATTCAAGCTTTTTAAGCTCATCTTTAATAAACGGCAAATAGTTTTCTTTTTCATCATAGCAAGGTTTAAAGCTGTCTCGCAGTGTGATGAAGCAGTGTATCTCTACCATATTCAAACATTCCAATCCATTGTTTTCATTTTAAATACCTCACATCAGTACAGGATTCCGTCATAATATTGAAGCATTAAAAGAGTAACCTCGCTGTAGTTCGGCTCCGCTTCGTAGAGGTCAAGATATGTGTCGGTAATTGTTTCGTTGACACTTTCCATAACCTCGTCTTTAATAACGGATTTCTTTTCGGTCAGAAATTTCCATGTTTCTGAATCGTAAGAATAGTTGTCGGAGGCGACGGTCTGTGAAATTGCAGGCTGATTTCTGTAACGCTCATCGTTAACGCATTCGTAGTAATCGTTGTTGATGTAGCCTAAAACACTTAAATAACCGGAATATCTGAGCATATCGTTGTCACTTTTTGTACACGCAAGATATGACATAAAGTTTGCTTCGTCTTCGTATATATACCCCTTTAAATGCGCAAGCTCGTGAGCGATGACGTTGGGCGCATAAGTAACAGAGGTATATGTATTATAATTTGCCTCCATGGAAAAAGGAAAGTAAACGCCTATTATTCCTGCCTGATACATAAAGTACGAGCCAAAAACAGGCTTTGCGTTGGGGTAGTAGCCGTTAAATCTTGGAAATTCGCCGGCGATTCCGTGAAGGGCAGTCTTAACGTCCGAACTTACGTCTCCGCCATAAATTACAGATCCGTTTTCATCACGCTCCATTGTGAGTGACAGTTCATTGCAGTTTTCAACAACATAGTTTCTTAGAACTTCGATCTCATCTACGGTATACTTTTTGTCACCGTGACCGTTAAATTCAAGCTTTGATGTCGAGTAAAGAATATTGCAGTTGAGAGTCATGATCATTACAACAGTCATGACAAATGTCAGAACCGATTTAAGATATCTGTTTGCAAATCTTCTGAATCCTGATTTTTTTCTGAGAAACGGCAGTAATATCAGAACAACAACAGCCGCCATTAAAATCAGCATGGCGAGCGGTATCAGAAACTCACCGACAGAAAACGGAAACAACCCTGTTAGTCTGCAGTATGGTTCGGATACAACGTGAAAAATATGATCTGTATAGAAATCGCTGAATGACTTTATTTTAGCGAGGAGATTCAAAGCGATAATAACGAAAGCGTAGATGATTGTAAAAATCCAGTATTTTTTGATTCTTTTTTTCTTTCCGTTTTTTACCTTTATGTTTTTGGAATCACGTTCATTTTTCTCTGCAGCATAGTCGATCTTTTCTTTAACTTCAACTTCCATTTTCCTAACCTCAATTATATCTTTGAAATACTCCGTGTTTGTATATGTAATCAACGTCACGCTTAATCTGTTCCGAAAGCTTCGTCAGATCGGAAAATTTTCTTTCGTCACGAACGAAATACAGAAGCTCGGTGCGAACGAGTTTTCCGTAAATTTCATCGCTGAAATCTTCCAGAATATGAGTCTCAATATTTTTTTGAGCGCCGCCGACAGTCGGACGTGTCCCGACATTGGTTATTGCTTTGTATCTTTTTCCTTCAACATAAGCGTATGAAGCATAGACTCCCAGTCTCGGCGTTACGAAGTCGGAGCTGAGATTCTGGTTTATCGTCGGAACACCAACGGTTCTTCCGTTGTGCAGTCCCTCAACGATAACCTCTTCAACGGAAAACGGTTTTCCGAGAAGACGGTTTGCGGTCAGCATTTTGCCGTTTTCGATCAGAGTTCTGATACGGCTTGAACTAACCGTGCTGCTGCCGTAGCAGACAGGCTCACAGATGAATGTTTTTATCCCGTTTTCATCGCAGATTTTTTTCAGCAGCTCGGTGCTGCCTCCGGCATTTTTCCCGAACCGGTAGTTGAAGCCGCAAAAGACAGCTTTTGCATTCAGTTCTTTTATCAGAATGTTGTTGACGTAATCTTCGGGAGAAGTGTTTCTTATGCTCAGAAAGTCGATCGAAAAGCACTTTTCAACACCGAGGTTTTCGAGTGTTTTTGCTTTTTCATCCTGACTCATCAGCGCTCTTCGGGGTGCTTTTCCGAGAACGGAGGCAGGTGAAGCAGTGAAGGTGAAAACCGTGCTTTCGAGGTTATTTTCCTTTGAGTATAGGCACATTGATTTTATGATTTTCTGATGACCTATATGTATACCGTCAAAGCAGCCGACCGCCACACATGACGGCTGCGTTTGCGGTTCTGTAGTTTTAAATATCTGCATAGTTATCCTCTGTTGGAATACCGGTGTGTTATATATTTCTTGGTTTAAGTTAGGTATTCCTATCTGCGTTACAAAATTCTTAACATCTTTATTTTACAACATAATCTTCCCACATTCAACAGGTATTTTTTTATTTTTTAAACTGCTACTAAGAACGCAGGATATATGTGCGGCATTGTGGTAGTAATATATTTTGAATTTATTAAATTATTGATTAACCTATTGTGCTATTAAAATATTCCTAATTATAAAACTTGCTTTTCTATTTATTGAGGGGGGCGCTCTGGCAGAGGACTTGAGTACAGGGGATTTCGCTCGTTGCGACGAGCGACCAAAGGCGCCCGAAGGAAGTGCCCTTGGGGTACCTTTGAAAAGGTTTGAGCCAAACTTTAATAGTGGTTTTATTATCACAACGAGTTGATTATCAAATTAGCCTGACATTTTTTAAGAATATTTTGACTTTATGTTTATAATATGCTAAAATTTATGTATAAAAATAAAAAGGAGATGTCCTGAATGGATTGTATTTTTTGTGAGATTATAAAGGGTAATATTCCCTCAACAACTGTTTATGAAGATGAGTATGTGAAGGCTATCAATGATCTGAATCCTCAGATGCCCGTTCACGTTCTGATTATGCCGAAAAAGCATATTGCAAGCGCAAACGATATCAGAGAAGAGGATACGGAAACTATCGGAAGAGTTTTTCTTGCCGCTCAGAAAATCTCTGCGGAGCTTGGTCTCGATAACGGCTACAGAATCATAAACAACTGCGGTGAAGATGCCGGTCAGACCGTGAAGCACCTTCATTTCCACCTGCTTGGCGGCAAAAGTATGGGTGAGAAGATTATTTGAAAGGCTAAAAGAAAAGTCAGGAGAATATTAAATTATAAATGAGCAAATTTGAAAATTTCACAAAGAAGTCCGAAAGAGGACAGTTAAAGTTTTTGCCAAGCTTTTTTCAAAAAGCTTGCGGAGTCAAGAGGCAGAGCCTTTTGTGGGTTTTTAAGGGCAAAGCCCTTGACATCTCGTTACTCCTTAAAAACATTCTGTGCATTTTGACTATCGTTTAATCGATTTGCTCATTTATAGTATTAAAGAATTTTCAAGAGGTAGATTGAAATGGATTCTTATAAAATGAAAATTGCCGGACTTGAAAGAGAGCTTCCGCTTTGTCCGGTCAGCGACACGCTTGATATTGCCGCTTTCGTTATGTTCGGCGATATCGAGATTACGGAGGCTGTAGCTTCAGAGCTTCTGAAGAAATGCCCGGAGCATGACATCGTTGTTACCGCAGAGGCCAAGGGAATTCCGCTTTGCTATGAAATGGCAAGGCAGGGATGCCGTGAGTATGAGATTGCGAGAAAATCAATCAAAACCTACGACATTGACCCGATCTCGTTTGAAGTCAAATCAATTACTACTGCGGCGGTTCAGAAGCTTTATCTTGCGAAGGAAAGAGCGGAAAAGCTCAAAGGAAAGAGAGTTCTTATCGTTGATGACGTTATCAGTACGGGTGCGTCGCTTGAGGTCCTTGAGAATCTTGTTACCCAGGCAGGAGGAACTATTGTCGGAAAAGCCGCAGTCCTTGCGGAGGGTGACGCAGCGAAGCGTGACGATATCATCTTCCTTGAAAAGCTTCCGCTGTTTCCGAAGAATTGACGGAGGAGACTTAAGTGAGAAGAAGGATATCATATGTGGGTGTCTGTGTGCTCTTTTCGCTTGTTTTTGCAATTGCTTTTCACACTGCGGCTGTACCGGCAGCCGTGGTGTGCTTTGTTTTTTCTGTTGTTTGTTTTGTGCTGGACCACTTCGGAAAGAAAACCCGGGTTTTCTCATTGTGTGCTATGGTGATGTGCATTTCGATCCTTGCTTATTGCGGTGTTGTGAAATATTATGTTGAACCTATCGTAAGTGAATTTGACGGTGAAACGGTCGAATTTTCAGGAATGATCACCTCAAAGCCGTTTACGGAAAACGGATATACTCATTTTACGGTAAGAACCCATACGGTGAACGGAGTCAAAAAGCATTTGAATATATATGTCAGCACAAGCTATACAACAACTGCGCATACTTACGATTATATAAGTGCGAGAACCACTTTAAGCGGGCTTTTTGACTATGGTTACGGTTATGAATCATATTATGCCGCAAGACATATTTTCCTCTCAACATATATAAACACATACTACGGAGGATATTATTCCGTTTCGGAAAATGACTCCAGACCTTTTTATGCTGTGTTTTCGGACGTAAGAGAATATATTTCCTCACAGTTCAGAAAGTATCTTCCCTATGATGAAGCGTCGGTTTGTACTGCGGTGCTGACCGGTGAAAAGGATTATCTCAGAGACGAAGTATATTCGGTCTTCAAAAATCTTGGTGTATCTCATATTCTTGTGGTTTCGGGTTTGCATCTTTCTATTGTTGCGGCAGCTCTTGGTTATATAACAAACAGATTTCCTAAAAACAGATTTGGAAGAATTACGTCATCATTGTTTCGTATTGCAGGAATAACGGTTTTCGCCGCAATGACAGGCTTCGGATTTTCGATAACCCGTGCATGGCTTATGTCTGTCATTATGGCTGCTGCAGGCTTTATGGACAAAAACAGATTCCATTACGAAATACGCAGCGAGATGAGTGCAACAAGTATGGATTCACTTGGAATCGCCGCATTAATTCTCTGCATCGACCCTCTTAGCGCAGGTGACATTGGTATGCTCTGGTCTTTTTCGTGTACGCTGTCAATAATTATGTTTTCGGAAAGAACCGAATCTTTCCTGAAAAGATCGTTTAAGCTTCGTTTGGAATTGAGAAATGTTTTTACGGCGGCTGTTGCCGTATCGGCTTCTGCATTTGTGGGCTCGCTGCCGTTTGTGATTTTTGCTACAGGAAGCTTTTCGCCGTATACGATAATTGTAAATCTTCTGACGGTTCCGATTACGGGTTTCATAATTATTCTGGGCGGAATGGCAGTAGTGGTGTCTTTAATGCATTTAGGATCTGCGGCAGGGCTTCTGATGAAATCAGTTTGTATCCTTGTGAAATATCTGATTTGGATAACCGGTGAATTTTCAAAGCTTCCGTTTTCATCGGTAGGAACATCTCATGCGTATCTTTATGTATGGTTCTTTTTCACTCTGGCTATATTTACTGTGTTTGAAATCAGAAGAAAGAAGAGGCTTAACGAAATTGAGTATAAGGCTCTTTTCGAACCCGACAAGGATCTTCTTCGAAAAATCAGAAAAAATGATTTAAAATTTATTTATACCAATCTTTTCCTTGTGTCTGCCGTGGTACTTCTTTTAGGATATTGTGTGGATTTCTGTCTGAATTACGGAGATATCACAGTTTCGGTTCTTGACGTCGGAAGCGGTATGACGGTTACGGTAAAGAAGGATGACCGTGTTGTTTTGCTTGATTCCTACGGCGAAAAGTATCAGTACAGCACCATTAAAAACGAACTTTCGAATTATAATGAGATAACGTGTCTAGTTGATATAACTCCCTACAAATCAGAGTATAATTACAACCGAAAAATCATCCATGATTTCAGTGTCGGGAAGATGATCGTTTACGGTGACTATATGTATAACGAAAAATATCTTTATCAAAGATACATGGGGAATGACGTCAGCAGAATGACAGATGATTATTCGCTTGAATTTTTCGGAGATTCGGTTCTCGACGTCAGAAACGTCTATTATAATTCATGGCAGTATCTGACGGTTTACGGTACAGGAATACTGATCTGTCCTCAGAATTCGGATTTTTCAACAGTGCCTCAGAGCTTTCTGAATCCGGATATTGTTGTTATGAATAATATCCCGGATGGATTTGATATCAGCCGTGACGTTTATATCCTGGTTTCGGATTACGGTGAAGAATGTTTGGAAACGATCCGTGCTCTTGAGGAGCAGGGATACGCTGTGGATGCAACAAACGGAGAAGGCAGAATTGATTTTGTATTTTCGAAGGACGGATATATCAGTCTTGAAAGAGAGTATACGGGAGGAGTGACGAGGTATGCCGACAATTAACGAAGCGGAATTCAGAAAGATTTTAAACGGAAGCGACTTCGGAACATTGTACTACATCTGCGGAACAGAAAAAATGCTTGTAGCACACAATACAAAAAAGCTGATTGAAAAAGTCGCAGGAAAAGAGCCTTCCGATTTCAATTATCACACATTTTCGAACGACTTTGACGTTGACGAATTTGCTGCGGCGCTTCAGGTAGTTCCGTTCGTAAGCGAGTATAACGTTGTTGTTTTAAAGGACCTTGATTTTTCGGATTTCTCTTCGGCTGACGGAGACAAGATCATAGAACTGATTTCGTCGGTTTCGGGAGATACCGTTGTTATTCTTACGTTCCCGACGAAGCTTGACGAAAAAGCCGGCGCAAAGGATAAAAAGCTGAAAACGCTCTCGAACAAAAAGGGTACCGTAGTTGAGCTGAACAAGCTGACAGGAGCAGCTCTTCAGAAAAAGCTTGTTTCATGGGCGAGCAAAAGAAACACAGTTTTAAATTCCGATGCGGCGGCTCACATCGTTGAGTACAGCGGAACTGATTTGAATGCTCTCAAAAACGAGCTTGAAAAGCTTTGTGCTTATGTCGGTGACGGAGGGGAGATTACGGTTCGGGATGTTGAGAAGCTTGTGACCAAAAATCTTGAATCGAGTATTTTCGATCTTTCAAAGGCTGTAATAAACCATGACAGTACGACTGCGTTCAGAGTGCTTGATCGGCTGATCTATCAGAGGGAAGAGCCGCTTTCAATACTGGGAGTTCTTTCAGCGGCATATGTCGATATGTACAGAGCGAGGATAGCTGTAAAATGCGGAAGCCGTTCAACCGATCTTGCGAAGTGGTTTTCGTACAAATCCGAATATCGTTTGAAGCATGCTGAAAGCGACAGCAGAAAAACATCGACTGCCGTTTTGAGAAAAAGCATTAATGCCATAGCCCAGACAGACGTATCTCTCAAAAGCACCCGTGCGGACGACAGGGTTCAGCTCGAACTGCTTATTGTGAAGCTTCTTATGATAGCGAATGAGGACAGATAGTATCAAAGAGCTAACCGATATAATATCACGATGTATTAAGGATTTTAATAATGATAAAAATAAAAGAAGCAATTATTGTCGAGGGAAGATACGACAGAATCAGGCTCGCTGCGCTGTTTGACACGGCGATTATCGAAACGGGCGGTTTTCGTGTTTTCAAGGACGACGAGAAAAAAACAGTAATAAGAGAGCTTGCGAAAGCAAGGGGAATAGTCATTCTCACGGACAGTGACGGAGCAGGGTTCGTTATCAGAAACTTTTTGAAGGGTATCATTAACGATAATACCCGGTTAAAGCAAGCGTATATTCCCGATATCAAAGGCAAGGAAAAACGCAAGTCACAGCCGTCGAAGCAGGGATTGCTCGGTGTAGAGGGCATGACGGATGAGATAATAATAAATGCCGTCCTGAACAGCGGAGCGTCGGTTTTAGGAGAAGAAGCGAGAAAAAGCGTAGAAAATATAACTAAAACAGATTTTTATTTTTATGGACTCACCGGCAGGGAGAACAGCGAAGAATACAGAAAAGCAGTTTTGAAAAAGCTCGGGTTTCCGCAGTATATGACGACTAACGCAATGCTCGGAGCGGTTAATATGATTTACGGAAAGAAAGAGTTTGAAGAACTTCTGGACGAGATACAAGGATAGGACTGTTGGCTGAGAAAAAATAAAATACCGCACGGACAGAAAGACGGTTTTGTTCGTGCGGTATTTTTATAAAAGTTTTTGTATAATTTTAATTATTGAAAATTTGCGGTGTTGAGGAGTATATCTCCATTCTGTATATCAATTACTCCGTAGGAGCAGCTGAAACGCCTGACGGAACCGGGGTTGAGTATGTACATGCCGTTGTCATATTCATTGTGGGGGATATGTGTGTGACCGAAAAGCACGATATCAGCACCGTGACTTCTTGCTTTTTGCTTTAGCATATCGAGTCCGTACTTAACCCTTTCGATATGACCGTGTGTAATAAAAAACTTTTTTCCTTCGATAACTCTTTCCTCACAAAGCGGAAGAGAACAGCCCCAGTCGTTGTTGCCCTTTACTCCGATAAACATTTTCTCGGGAAAGTTCATTCTCACATCGTTGAATTCCTCAAAGCCGTCCCCAAGAAATATAACGATCTCCGCTTTGCTCTGTGAACGCACAAGTTTATTGAACGTATTGTAATCTCCATGCGAATCCGAAACAACCAATATTTTCAAACCATCGTCTCCTTTTTACTGCTGCGTAAATTTATTATACTCTTGTTTTGACAAAAAGGACAGTAAATTTTTCGAATAATATATATTTTTTTAATTTCCAAAGCATTTACAAAAGCTTTACAAATGCAGAACCGGAAATATTATAAAAGTGTTGCAAATTTGTCGAAAATGGGGTAAAATATAAAGCACTGAAAATAGTTAAAATAAGTTGACATGAGACCGGGCTGTAAGAAATACAGTCTCAGCCCGGAAATCAGGATTCTCCGTCCGGAAGATTTCTGTCTTAAAAACGGAGAAGGGTATGAGTTGTTTTTGATTAATGTATTTAAAGGAGAGAAAATTATGTACAAGAAGTATGCGGCTTTAATACTTGCCGTTTCTTTAGCGTTCTGTTCGTTTATGACAGGCTGCGGAGATAACAGCGGCAGCGAATCCACTTCATCGGAAACTTCAAGTAAAGAGACATCTGCGGTTGAATCCCAAGTTCAGGAACCAACCAAGTATGATCTTGAGGAACTCGGACTGGTTGCTGATTATTACGATGATCAGGAACATGAGGTAGGCTATCAGCTGGAAACTCCCGACATCGGTGAAGAGATCGCAATTCTTCACACAAGCAAGGGCGACATCACATTGAGATTCTTCCCCGAAGCCGCTCCGAAGGCAGTTGAGAATTTCATCACACACGCTCAGAACGGATATTATGACGGACTTACATTCCACAGAGTAATCAATGATTTTATGATTCAGGGCGGTGACCCTAATGGTGACGGTACGGGCGGAGAAAGCGTTAGCGGCGATTCGTTTGAGGACGAATTCTCCAACAAGCTTTTCAATATCCGCGGCTCGGTTTCAATGGCTAACAGCGGTCCCGACACAAACGGAAGCCAGTTCTTCATCAACCAGTCAAAGTCAGTCGATTTTGATTCGCTTGACGCTCAATGGGCAATGGTGTACGACGCTATCTGTCAGTATCAGGATGCGGGTGCGCTCGACTCGCTTCTCTATGGTACATCATACACAGCTTTTTACAACACGGATCTTGTGACTGACGAGATCAGAGCTCTCTATGAAAAAGAGGGCGGCAATCCGTTCCTTGACGGTGCGTTCAATGCCGCAGACAGAGGTCACACGGTATTTGCACAGGTCATTGACGGTATGGACGTAGTTGATGAAATTGCAGCAGTTGAGACTGACTCAAGCAACAAGCCGGTTGAATCCGTAATTATTGATTCTGTTGAAATCACAACTTATGAATAATTTGTTTTTTGCATAATTTTGCTGCCCGAGGATAGAAATAATTCTCGGGCAGCTTTTCTTTTAATATTTAGTAAATGATTGACTGATAATTTGATTAAATATATTATTCAATGCATAATATATTCCTGTCTTATTTGAACTTATCTGTTCATCAGGGGATAAAAATATAAAATATAGATTTCGGAACATATAACTTATAATTCCCGGCTTTTGGGAAACAGGTTAAGTAAGACCGAAACTTATTGAGATTGCTTCATCTATTTTTCCCATGGAGCCTGTATCCAGACAGCCCATTTTTTCTTTTAGCCTTCTTTTGTCGATGGTTCTGATCTGTTCGAGGAGAACCACCGAATCTTTCGCAAGTCCTCCCGTTACGGCTCCTACTCTGATATGTGTCGGCATGCTGGCTTTGTCCTGCTTGCTTGTTATTGCCGCCGCAATGACAGTCGGACTGTAACGGTTTCCAACATCATTCTGTACGATTAACACAGGTCTTACGCCGCCCTGCTCCGAGCCTACGACCGGACTCAGGTCTGCATAAAAAATATCTCCCCGTTTGATAGTCATATCTTTCACACTCCGATTTTTTATACTAATCTTAAAACCTCAGGCATAAGATTGGTATTGATATGTTTGTTTTTAGGTGTAACCTTTGATATTATTTTAGCCATGTTTAAAATGCTTTATACAGTTCACCTATAATATATTATTAAATTTTATTTATAAATGTTCTTTTTTTAATGAGATTCCGAATATCTTTCAGATTAATTTCCTAAGAATTTTGTGTCGAAAAATAGGTTAGAAACAGTAGTAAAAATATATAAAAATTTTGACGCCATTTTGTATAAATTCAAAAAACTTTAAAAAAGCTTAAAAAAGATAACCTAAATTATTATAAAATCTATTGAAAAACAATCTAAAATATAGTAAAATTTTTAATAAAGGAGTGATTCTGATGCTTGATTTTATGAAAGGTAGTAAACCAAACAATGACAGAATAAAATTCGAGATGAATGACAATATGAATCTTGTTGTTGATGATGAGTATTGCAAGATTTATAATGATACCAGATCGAGAAAAACTTTTAAGGTAATCAATGGTGAAATGGTTCCGATTGAGCTTCGCGAGCTTAATATGTGGAAAAACAGACAGAAAACACCCCAGAATTTCGTTGTTGACACTGTGAACGATGAAAACGGCGGTGTGCGTGACTATGTCATTTCAAGAGTGCCTCGCGGCGGTGCAAACGCTTCGAATGCCAGAAAGGCAGATACGCCGGATCAGACCTTTTCAAAAAATGTTTCTGATGTTCCTGAAAGTATCTCACAGCCGGCTGCAGCTGATCCTTCGGTTTCGGAAAATACCGGATCTCAGGTGAAACAACAGCAGAAGGAAAGTGAAAAATCTGTTTCCGCCCCCGGTGTAGGAGGTACAATTAATACGACTTTGGCGGCTGATGCATCAATGCCGAGCAGAATTAAGTTTGAACAGACTCCGACAACGGAAATGGTAGTTGATACGGGTTTCTGTAAGATCTATAAGGATACCCGTTCGGGAAAGACATTCAAGGTTATTAACGACGAGGTTGCACCGATTGAACTTCGTGAGCTTAATTTGTGGAAAAACAGACAGAAGAATCCCGATAACTTTACGGTTGAAATTGTCAGAGATGTCAAGGGCCAGACGGTTGACTACCTGATTTCGAGAAAATCGGCTCAGAGTTCTTCGGGAAATACTTCACCGGAAAACGGTTCCAATACGAAAGATACGAAAAAAGATGATGCAGGTGTTAATGAGGCGGCTCCTGTTTCCGAAGCATCCGCTCCGAACGAAAATGAAACCGAGAATGATGAAGATAGCAAAAAGACGGCTGAATTGTCAGAATCAAACAAAGCCGTCCCGACCGCTCAGAATGAACCGGAATTGTCTGCTGCGGCAAAAGCTGTGCCCAATATTACAAATTCGGTTGCTGAAATGCCGACTGACAGGGTTAAGTTTGAAGAAACTCCGACTACGGAAGTGGTTGTTGACGCAGAGTTCTGTAAAATATACAAGGACACTCGCTCCGGAAAAACCTTCAAGGTTATTGACGGAATGATTGTGCCCATTGAGCTTCGTGAGCTTAATATGTGGAAAAACAGACAGAAAAAGCCGAACAATTTCTCCGTTGACGTAGTTAAGGATCCTTCGGGAAAATCGGTCGATTTTATTATCTCAAGAATCAACGAGGACGGAACGTTGACGAAGGCACCGAGCGTAGCTCCTGTAGCTCCGTATGTTCCGCCTGTTAATAACAATATTTCTTCGGAACCGGAAAAAACGGCTTCAAGTGATTCTGTTGCTCCTCCTCCGGGAAGTCCGGCGCCTTCCGAATCAATTGTTAAGGAACCGATGCCAACAAGGATTAAATTTGAAGAGACTCCTTCGATGTCTGTTGTGCTTGAGAACGAATTCTTTAAACTCTACAAGGATACCAGATCCGGAAAGACATTTAAAGTAATAAACAACGAGGTTGCGCCTATTGAGCTTCGTGAACTCAATATGTGGAAGAACAGACAGAAGCATCCGAAGAATTTTGCTGTTGAAATCATAAAGGATGAAAACGGCGAAATTTATGACTACAGAATCACAAGAACCGAGAATTCTGCAACTGCCGCAGTAGAAACAACATCCACGAAGACAAATGTTCCTCCAGTAACGGATGCTTCTAATTCCGATGTTGTTTCAAAGAAACGCCGTCCGAACACAAGCCGTATTTCAAAGTGTGCAATTTGTTCAAATGAGTTTAAGGAATCGGATCTTTTCCTGTTTGACAACCGCAATTTCTGTTCCGGCTGTATTGAAACCCTCGTCAAGGAGAAGCTGGAATTTAAGCCGGTTGATCCTGTTCGGAAGGTTATTGACGATGTTGTTGCGGCCGATGAACTTTACTGTACATACTCTACCGTTACAAATTATCCTTATCTTGATGAAGACTTCTGTGTAAATGTTTGTACGGTGAAGAGAGCTGCCGAAACAGGCATTGTTGATACAGCTGTTCAGACTGTTGACGATAAGGGAATTTTCTTTGATGATCTGAAGAGATTCGGACTCCACAAGATCATTGTTAACAACGACAGCAGTAATGTATTTTCACCGGATGATTTCGATGAGCATGTAAAGAGCGAGGGCGTTATCGCACCTGATCTTTATTTCAAGATACTCGACTTTATGCAGAAAGAGGACGATGAGCTTAGAAAGAATATTGCCGAATCGTTCCTTGGAAGCACAGTTTATACTTATGCGCTCAATGATGATATAACTGAAATTGCAGACGAAAATATCGAGGATTTCAAGCCTCTTACAATAACTGACGGTTATGCGAATTTCTGTCCTGTATTTACGGATCTTACCGAAGCTAAAAGTGTAGGTATGCCGTTCAAGGGTCTTTATGAAATAGAAACGAGATTGTTGGGTAATTACAATTTCACTCACTTTATAATTAATCCTTCGAGTCTTGGTTTCATTATGAATAAAACGATTCTTCAGGCTGCAGATCCGGATTACGGACGTACTGCTGTAGAGCCTGTAATCGAGAAGACAGAAGAACCGGTTGTAGAGCCTGTAATTGAGAAGAGAGAAGAACCGGTTGTAGAGCCTGTAATTGAGAAGAGAGAAGAACCGGTTGTAGAG
>CAMHNT010000003.1 GCA_946186535.1 uncultured Clostridia bacterium | reverse complement strand
AGGCTGTCAGCCTTATGAATCGAAGCAATATCGGAAAGCTTTACGGAAATTTTCTCACCTGTCATGTCTGTTGTTTCGATAACATGATTTCTTATATCATCTTCCGTCAGACCTTTTGCCGAACCGTCTACAACGTCAACCGTAATCGAATCACTGCCGGTTTCAAGTGATATTGCTTCCTGTTCGCTGTTCATTGCGGAAGCAATATCCATGAACACCTGTGCAACTGTAAGCCCCTTTTTCATAGCCTTTTCTTTGTCAACGCTGATTCTGAGTTCTTCGGTTGTTTCCTCAATTCCGTTGAATACATTTTCCGTACCCTCGGCTGCTCCAACTGCGTCCGCAACCTTTGTTGCGTACTCCTGGAGAGTGTCCATATCATTGCAGTAAACATTAATCGAAATACCCTCTCCGAACATCATTGACGTCATGCTGCCCATTCCCGAGGAATCGATCTCAATTTCACAGTCGAGACCGGAACACTTCTCAAGAATTTCATCGGATATTTCAGAAATCGATTTCGAAAGCTTATCCTCATCCTTAAGAATTACATAAAGTGACACAGCAGTATCGCTGCCTGTACCGCTCAGCATTGAAACGCTTGAAAGCACGTTCGAACCTACAACGGCGCCGACTGTTTCGATATCGTCGACTGTATCGAGCTGTCCGAGAATCTCGTCCGTAGTTTTTGCAGCCGTTTTAAAATCCGCTTCATCGGGCATTGTCACCGAAACCGAAAGCTGATTGCTGTCCATGCTCGGCATAAATGAGAATCCTCTCGCAAAAGAGAAGTAGCCGGTTACAACAAGCAGTACGACCGAAGCAAGAAGCAGAAGAATCTTATGGTCAAGAGTAAATGCGGAAACAGCCTTATATCCTCTTGTGAACTTGGACTCACCTTTCTTCTCTCTGTCTTTCTTTATCTTTTGCTTTTTCAGAATACCCTGCGACATAGCCGGCACAAGCGTAATTGCGACGACAAGGCTCGCCAGCAGCGAATAACCTATTGTGAGCGCCATATCCTGGAAAAGAGTTCTCGTAAGTCCCTTTACGAAAACAATAGGAAGGAATACGCAGATTGTAGTGAGAGTGGAAGCTATGATCGCTCCCGTAACCTGAACGGCACCTGAAACAGCAGCCTGAACCGGGGTTGCACCGTTGTTTCTGAGCCTGTATATATTTTCGATAACAACAACCGAGTTGTCAACAAGCATTCCTACGCCAACCGCAAGACCCGAAAGAGAAATAAGGTTCAGTGTAATTCCGGAAAAATACATGAGCACGATCGCAAAAATAACACTGATAGGAATCGAGCATGCGATAATAAATGTCGGGCGTATATCCTTCAGGAAAAAGAGAAGTATAACAACCGCAAAAAGACCGCCCCAGAGAAGGTTGCTTATTACGGAATCAACAATAAGGTGAATATAGTCTCCCTGATCCATGAGAGTCGTAAAGCTCAGGTCGGGATATTCCTTCGTAAGCTTCTGAAGAGCCTCCTGGATATTGTCGGAGACCTCGGCGGTTGCTGCGTCGGACTGCATCGTGAACGATACCATTACGCCGTTTTCCCCGTCGAGCTTAGCATAAATTTCATCACTGTTGTCAACAAGTTCGATATCCGCAACATCAGTAAGATAAATAGGCTCCACTCCGTCAATACCCAGATCGATAAGCATAAGATCAGAAAGATCCTCAGTATCGCCAAACTTGTCGCCGACTCTGACGAGGATATTTTCATCGTCACCTGTAAGATAGCCGGCAGGCATAGAAAAATTCTGAGCGGTAAGAATCTGAGAAATCGTATCCATCGTAATGGTATTGGTGATATCAGCCTGTTCCAAAGCCTCTTTCTTTGCGTCATTGAGCTGAGTCACTGCGTCATCGAGAGTGGTCTTGGACTGCTCAAGCTGTGTGATTGTTGAGTCAACGGTTGACTCCGTGATCTTAAGCTCTGTGGAAGCGGAGTTCATCTGATATTCAGCCTCGGATTTTTGTGTGCCAAGCTCGGTTTTTGCTTCCTTGATTGTGACTGAACCGTCCTCAAGCTGGTCGATTGTTTTGTAGAGAGTTTCAATTCCCTCATCAATCTGAGCAATACCGTTTTTTACTGTCTCAACGTCTGAATCGATAGTTTCAAAAGAAGTTCCGAGTTCCTTAAGTCCTGAGTCAAGCGTATTGATTGAAGAATTCGCAAGATCAAGAGCAGACTTTGTAGCTCTCAGAGAAATCTCCAGCGTTGCCGGAGTCAGACCTCTTGCGGCAATCTGAGCCTCTGTTTCGGCGAGTGCAGCCTTGGTCTGAATATATTCGGGATTTGAAGTAAACGCTTCAATAGCCTCTGCTCGCTGCTCATCCGTAAGAGTTTCATCGTTTCGTATTGCCTCCAGAGCATCTTCAAAATTATCATTGCTTTCTCTCAGAGTATTGTATGTATAGCTCAGTTCACTTAGCTCATCATACTCTCTTTGAAGGTTGTCACGTCTTGTCACGACCTCGTGAACCGCTTTCTGAAGCTCGGTCATAAGCTGAAGCGTAGTCTGAAGCTGTTCCTTCTTTTCCGTAAGCTCTGCGATAGTATCAATCAGCGTAAGCTTTGTTTCCAGAAGTTCCTGCTCCTTTGAGGAAATTTCCGCTTCGGCGGAAGCGAGCTGAGCGGCAGCCTGTTCATGCTGTTCGTCAAGAAGCTCCTTTGCCTTTTCGATTTCCTCTTTGCCGTCCTTCGCCTGTTCAAGGCCGTCGTCAAGCTGAGTTTTAGCGTCATCAAGCTCCTTTTCTGCATCGGCAAACTGATCGAGAACGGCATTCTTAACTATTTCATTTACGTCCTTGATTTTATCCTTGGAAAGAACCACTTCAAGGCTCTGTTCAACGATACCTCCGACCGAGACCGAAGCAACGCCGTCGATACCCTCGAGTTTGTTTTCAAGAGTATTCTTCGTAAAATCGGAAAGCTCATATATATCGCTTCCCTCCTTACTTATTGCAACAATCGAAACAGGAAGCATGTTCGGGTTGATCTTCATTGTATACGGAGTTCCTACCGCATCATCCCACGAACCGCTCAGCTGAGTGAGCTTGCTGTTAATATCAACCGACACGGAATCCATATTCGCATCATCATTGAATTCAATCATTACCATTGAATAATTTTCCGATGAACTCGACGTAATCTCCTCGACATTGTCGAGAGTCGCCATAGACTGCTCAAGAGGTCTCGTTACTGTCAGTTCAACCTCTTCGGGGCTTGCTCCCACATACGTAGTCACAATAATCACATACGGAAACTCCATATTAGGAAACAAGCTCGGCGTCATATTCATATAAGAAACAACGCCCAACACTATCACCAGAACAACCGCTACAAACACCGTCAGCGGTTTTTTTACACTAAACTTAGAAAACAACTCTCATCCCTCTTTTTTTACTACGATTCCGAACACATTTTTGACATACAACATCGCCCGATGATAGGAACTTTTACCGGTCAGGTTTTCTCTCTATTCCACTCATTGGACTTTTTTTACTGCGATTCCGGACTTCTTTTTTTGACATTAGTTCTCTGCCCGAGGATAGGAACTTTTACCGGTCAGGTTTTCTCTTTATTCCACTCATTGGACTTGTCAAACTTTTTTCATGTTATGAGCCTTGATTCTGATTTAAAATCCATTTATTCTATCCCTGCATACAAGGAAGCAGCATATCATTAAGGACTTCATTTTAAAAAGCTCAGACAGAATTCCAGAATCATCTTTCAAGCTTTTTATAAAATTTTAAATTCTCTCATTTATTTGGAAAACACAACAAATTTCCCCAATAAAAAAATGAAATTTGTCCGATACACTAAAAATTATACTTTAAACAGAGTTTGATTTCTTTAACTGGATATTAATTATATAAAGAACTTTTGAAAAAAGTAAATCTTGATGAATACAAGTTTATTTATGTAAATTTATTATATACAATTTTATCTGTTGCAGAGTCCACACATATCATAACCCTGAGATTCGATTATATTCTTTGCTTCCTCAAGGTTTTCGGCTTCAATATCGGTGTCAAGTCTTTTCTCCCCGGTCAGCTTCTGAGCCGCCGAACACTCCTTCGTATGATACTTTTTGGTATTTAAATTCAGAATAAAATGAAATACGCTTTTGCTTTTTGCTTGTTCTTCCTCTTTTTCGTACTTCGGATAATCCTCCTCTTCGGCAGTAATCCGGTCATTTTCTTCCAAAGCAGATTCAGAATTTTCCGATTCGGAACCAGAATTCCGGAACGAATAGCTTTTGCTGTCACTGCCAATATCAATCGGAATCCGATTCTGAATTTTTGATGACAGTCTTATCGCAGCCGAAACGATCAGAATTATGAGCAGCCAGAACCACGGTTTACGAAATGCTGATTTTTTGTTTCCGGTATTATCATCCTTATCAAAAGAAATAGTGATTTTCATAGATATCCCTGCCTTTCTTTATTTGTATTTTGAAGCGCCAATGAATCCGACTCAGGAATCGGATGACGCCTCCTCTTCAAGCTCCTCAAGCTCCACACTTGACTCTTCCCATTCTTCATAAAGACTTTCAAGCTTTCCGTTCAGCTCTTCCATCTCATTCGTAAACTCAAGAAGCTTCTCATAATCAGCCAACGCTTCCTCGCTCTGTAAAAGTGCCTGAACCTCTTCGATTCTGTTTTCGGTTTCGGATATACTTTCCTCGCATCGTTTGAGACGTGTTTTCACCTTTCTCAGATTTGACTGACGTTCCTTCCTGAGATTGTAGTCGTTTGGCTTTTTGCCGCTCTGAGTTTTCTTATCAGCCGCTTTGAAAATACCCTTGTCAAATGTTTCGTCGGTTTTTTCTATGTAGTAATCGTAATTTCCAAGATATTCCGTAACTCCGTCTTTTCCGAGAACCAGTATTCTGTCCGCCAGCTTGTTAATAAAATATCTGTCATGAGATACAATCAGCATAGTTCCTGTATACTCCAGAAGAGTCTGTTCAAGCTGTTCTCTGAAACCTGTATCAAGATGATTGGTAGGCTCGTCGAGCAGCAAAAAATTTCCGCCTTTAAGCATAAGCTTCAGAAGCGCAATTCTCGCACGTTCGCCTCCACTCATTTCACGAAGCTGTCTGAAAACGTTGTCACCCTTGAAAAGGAATCTTCCGAGAGCCGTTCTTACTTCCGTTTCTGTCATATAGGGAAACTCGTCCCACACTTCATTGAGCGCTGATTTTTCAAGGTTAAGATTGCTCTGAACCTGATCGAAGTAGCCGGTTTCAACGTTTGCTCCAAGAATCACATTGCCGCTGTCCTGTTCATATATTCTCTGAATAATTTTGAACAGAGTTGTCTTTCCGCAGCCGTTTTCACCGAGTATAAAAACTCTTTCGCCCCGACGGATATGAATATTCACCCCGTCAAAAAGTCTTTTGTTTCTGAAAGATTTCGAGAGATTCTCGCATATCAGAACGTCGTTTCCGCTCTCGCATTTCGGATTAAAGCTGAAATGAATCGTTTCAAGCTCCTTGTCGGGAGTCACCAGCTCCTCTTTAAGTCTGTCGGCCTGTTTCTGTTTGCTTGCAGCAGTAACAAAATTCCGTGCTCGTCCCCATCGCTTTTGCTGCTCGACAATCCCTTCTATACGGGCAATCTCCTTCATCTGATTCTCATACTGCTGCTCCAGAGCCTCCTGCTGTCGGCGTTTCTTCTCCATGAATTCGGTGTATGAACCTATGTACATCTGAGATTTTCCGTGTTCTATTTCAAGAGTCTTGTTCGTTACGGAGTCAAGGAAATATCTGTCATGGGATACGAGAAGAACCGTACCCTTATATTCCTTTATGAATCCCTCAAGCCAGTTCACAGCGGAAATGTCGAGGTGGTTTGTCGGCTCGTCAAGCAGCAGAATATCCGAACCGCTGAGAAGAAGCTTTGCAAGCGAAAGCTTAGAACGCTGACCACCGCTCAATCGTTCGGTCGGCATATAGTATTCATCACTCGTGAACCCCAGACCGTTCAGTGCAGATCTGGTACGGCTGACATAAGTCAGCCCGCCTTCACGCTCAAATCGCTCACGCACCCTGAACTGCTCGGCAACAAGCTCGTCCGTATTTCCGAGACCGTTTTCTATCAGAAAAGAAATCTCCTCGAGACGTTTCTCATCCTTTATCTGCTTCTCAAAAACGCTGAGAAGCTCGTTATAAACAGTTCTGTCGGGAGTTGAACAGCTGTGCTGCTCCATATACCCAAAGGTGAGATTTTTATCTTTTGAAACCCCTCCGCTTGTCTGCTCTTCCTGCCCGGTTATTATTTTGAAAAGAGTGGTTTTTCCTACTCCGTTGGCTCCGATAAGTCCGACTTTGTCCCCCTTTTCAAGATGAAAGGATATATTTTCAAAAAGAGTTCTCTCGACAAATTTTTTCGAAAGATTGCTAACAGTCAAAACAGCCATAAATTCAACCTCAATCAATAACGTATAATATATAACAATAAAAAACAAACTATATGATACAGATTCAGCAAAACGTAAATCGACACTCCGAGAAGTGCAATATTGTTAGACAGCAGAACCTGTTTTCTGTCCGCATCTCCAAGCTTTGAAACCGCAAAGAATATCAGAAAAAGCGGAACAAGAACCTTAACACAAAAACCAAGAAACGGGCTTGCGATGATATCCTTCATGAGAGGATTTGCTTCAACAAATATTCCTGTTCGGAGAAGCGAAAGTGTACATATCCAATCGGACATATTAAGCATAAAAAGCAAAAACAGTCTTTTCTTCGTACACAAAACAGTATCGTTTTTCAATATATTCATAAAAACACCTCACAAGGAGTATTCCCCCGCAAGGTGTTGATTATTTATGACAAATTCAATTTTTGTATTTGCTCATTTTAAATTTGCTTAAGAAATCAAAAAATCATTTAGATTTCCAACAGCTTGGATTAAAAAGGAAAAGAAGCGGTAAAAGCTCAAGTCTTCCGGCAAGCATGTCGAACATCAGAACATACTTTGAGAATATTGAATAATCATAAAAATTCTTCGTAGGACCTACTGCGTTAAGACCGGGTCCCATGTTGTTAAGCGTCGCCAGAACCGCCGTAAAATTAGTTGTAAAATCCATTTTATCAAAAGCAAGAAGAAGAACGGAACCGATATAGATAAAAATAAAAATCGTCAGATAAACGCTCGTCGAACGAATTGTTTCGTCCTTTATTATCTTTCCGTCCATTTTTACTGTTTTCACGGAATTCGGATGAAGCATTGTTTTGAATTCCTTAAGAATCGATTTGAAAAGAATGATAACACGGCTCACTTTAAATCCGCCGCCAGTACTGCCGGCACACGCTCCCACAAAAGCAACAAGCATCAGAACAGTTTTTGAAAATTCGGGCCATAAATCGAAATCAGCAGTCGCAAAGCCGGTAGAAGATATGAATGTTCCAACCTGGAATGCGGTATGATGCCAACAGTCCAGTGCGGAATCGTAGGTTTTGTTAATAGTAAGGTCAACTCCTATTACCAAAACAGCTATCAAAAACAGACCGACATACCAGTGAAGCTCTTCGATTTTCAGAGCCTGTTTGATTTTTTTTGTGAGAATCAAATAATATACTGAAAAATTGACAGCAAAAATAAACATAAAAGCAGTTATGACAGCCTGAATATAGTACTGTCCGTCATATGCCATTATACCCTCGTTTCTGACCGAAAGTCCGCCTGTTCCGGCAGTGGAAAGCGAAACCGTAACCGCTTCAAACAGAGGCATGCCGCCTAACAGAAGCATTACACACTCCACAACCGTGAGAGCAGTATAAATAATATAAAGAAGACTCGCTGTTCCCCTGAGCTTCGGGATAAGCTTTGAAACTACCGGCCCCGGGCTTTCCGCTTTCATAAGATACATATTCGACTGTCCGCTCAGAGGAGTAATCACCGCAATCAAAAACACGAGAATACCCATTCCGCCGGCCCAGTTCGTGAAGCTTCTCCAAAAGCGCATGCTATAGGAAAGCTCTTCAATCTGTCTGTCAGTTCCGAGAATTGTCGCTCCGGTCGTAGTAAATCCGGAAACCGATTCAAAAAGCGCGTTCGTAAAATCAGGAATCTGACCGCTCAGATAGAACGGAAGACAGCCCACAACACTCATCAGAATCCATGTCAATGCACACGCAACAAATCCCTCTCTGGCATACATCTGAGTTTTTTTGGGTTTATATTTTTTTGAAATCAGACCGATTGAAAGACAGCCGAATGCAACAACTCCAAAATAAAATGCATCAATTTCGCCGCAGAAAAAGGCAATCAGAATCGGCGGAAGCATCATAATTCCGATAACAAGAAATACCCAGCCCAAAACATATCTAACCAAATTCGTATTCACAATACCACTCCAAAAAACTTACTTCAAAATGTCGTCAAGATCCTGCAGCCCCTTATGGGTAGTCACAATAATAACCGTGTCATTAGGTTCAATCGTATCGTCACCCTTAGGGATAATAACCTTTCCTTTTCGGGTTATACATGCAACCTGAAGATCGTTTTTAAATTCAAGCTGACTGAGCGGCTTTGATATTACTTTGCTTTCGGGAGAAACCTTGAATTCCAAAGCTTCCGCCTGTCCGTCGTTGAGCTTGTAGAGTGTTTCGACGTTGCTTCCCTCGGAATTTTTTACTGCACGGACATATCTTACGATACTTTCCGCAGTAAGCTCTCTCGGACGTATAACGCTGTCCAAAGGAAGAGTGTCAACAATATCATCAAATACAAGTCTGTCTATTTTTGTAATACATTTCGCATTGCATCTCTGACGCGCATAGAGAGAAAGCATTATATTTTCCTCGTCGATATCCATCAGTGTAACAATTGAATCCATGTCTTCAAGGCCCTCTGCCTTCAGAAGGTCCTTGTTCATTGCGTCGCCTCTGATAATCATCGCATCGGGAAGAAGATCCGCAAGCTCGGTACAGCGGCTTTCCGATTTTTCAATAATCTTAACGTCAATTCCGCTTTTAATGAGAAGATCGGCAAGATAATAAGCTGTTCTGCTTCCGCCTATTATCATAACGTCTTTCGCCTTAACATTTCCGCTTCCGAGTTTTTTAAACATCTTCGTCGCATTCGACGGAGCACAAATAATCGAAACCTTGTCATTCGGTGAGATTACAAAATCACCTCCCGGAATGATAACATTATCGTCACGCTCAACAGCACATATTCTTATGCTTCCTTTAAGAAGTGCAAGCTCAGAGATTTTCTTTCCTGAAAGAGCAAATTCCCTCTGAACCTTAAACGTGTAAATTTCAACCGTTTCTCTTGCGAAAGAATCCACCTCGATTGCGGTCGGAAAACGTATCAGACGGCTCATTTCCAGCGCTGCAATCTGTTCGGGATTTATCACCAAAGACAACCCCAAGGCTTCTTTCATATTTAAGGTTTCCTGAAGGTCCTTATGATAAATCGGTTTTCTTACTCTCGCGATCGTGTTGATCTTATTCCTACCGCCTCCGCAGCAGCTTGCCAGCAAACATATATAAAGGTTAAGCTCATCGGCGTCGGTTACCGCAATGAGCAGGTCTGCACTTGAAACCCCCGCTTCAAGAAGTATTTCACGGCTTGAGCCGTCGCCGTGAATTCCCATTACATCAAGCTTATCCGTAAGTCTGATGATAACCGATTCCTTACTGTCGATAACGGTTATATCATGTTTTTCACCGTTCAGCTGTTCGGCAATGGTTCTTCCCACCTTACCGCAGCCTACAATAATGATCTTCATATTAAAATCTCCACATATCCATATACATACATATAAAAAAACAAAAAAATCTATATTGTAGATTCAGAACTAATAATACTACAAAATCTTCATCTCGTCAATATCTTTTTGACCCGATTTAAACTATATTTATCATACAGAATAATACCCCAATACATTAACTTTTACCATACATTTCTGTATGCACCACTTATTATTCCCAGTCCGGAATTCATTAACATCAAATGTTTTTCATATGTCTGATAATCTTAATTCATTTGAAGTAATACTGATTTCTGATTAAAAGACTTAAAGATTTTAATTAGAAAGCAGTATAATATCCTCTTAAAAAAGATTATTATGAACGTCTGTAATACTATAATATTGACGAATTAACCGGATGTGAAACAGGATATTTATACTATTCTCTAATACAATCCCGACGCACCTACGGTGCTATTAAAAAGTAGAAAGTCTACTTTTTAATGGGGATTAGCATTATTCCGCTCTTTCGGCAACATCGGCAAATTTAAATCTGATGACCTTCGACAGGTCATCAGGATTCAGCTCAACCTGATAACCTATTTTTCCGGCACTGAAACAGATCAATTCCTTATCCTGTGCGGATATATCCACCGTTGTGGTAAAAAACTTTTTCATTCCTATCGGAGAACAGCCGCCGTGAACGTAGCCGGTGAGAGGCAGAAGTTCTTTCGCCTTCAGCATTTCTATCGACTTTTCACCTACGGCCTTGGCCGCCTTTTTTAGATTAAGCTCTCCGTTTATCGGAACGACAAAAACATATTTGTTTCCGCTTTTCCCAACCGTAACCAAGGTTTTGAAAACGCATTCGGGTTCCTTTCCGAGAGCCTGCGCAACCTCGGCTCCGCTGAGCTTTGTATTATCTCCGATACTGTGAGGAGTATAAGCAACTTTTTTCTGATCAAGCACACGCATAACATTTGTTTTTTCCATTACAAATTATCCTTTTTATAACATTCCAATTTCCCAAATACCAAAAAACCGCTCAAAAAGAGCGGTTTTTTCTAATCGGTACAAGTAACCCTCAAAAAAGCAGAAATAATTATTCTTCCTCTTCACTGTTAGGCTTTCTTTTTGCCTGAAGAATATTCTGTCTTTTCTTCTGGAAATCAGCGAGGTTAGCTGAAAGAGCTTCTTCCGTTCTTTCCAAAAGACCGTCAACGTAATTGTTAGCCGCATTCTTGACCTTTTTAGCCATTGTTTCGGCTTCAGCAACGATTCTTTCCGCCTCTTGTCTTGCCTGAAGAACAAGCTCGTTGTTGTCGAGCATATCATTTCTCTTCTTCTCGGCAACGCTGATGATAGCCTCGGCTTCCTTCTTGGCATCGCTGATAATCTTCGCTCTGTCTGCAACAATCGCCTTTGCCTGACGTGTCTCAGCAGGCAGGTTTGCTTTGATTTCATCAATGATATCAGCAATCTGAGCCTTGTCAACCATTGTTTTGTTAACAACAGGAAGTTCCTTGGAATCCTCCAAAAGGTCACTCAAATCGTCGAGTAAATCGTCAACCTTCATTATTCTTTACCTCCTCCGCATAGTCTGTCACGGATCTCATCGTGGATACACTCGGGAACAAAGTCCCTGATGTTCCCCCCAAAACTTGCAACATTTTTTACAATGCTTGAACTAAGGTACATATTCTCCGCCCGTGATGTGAAGAATATTGTTTCAAGCTCGGGATTTAGCATTTTATTGGTAAGCGCCATCTGAAACTCATACTCAAAGTCCGAAACGGCACGTAAACCCTTAACTACGGCAATCGCGTTTCTTTCTCTTGCATAATCCGCAAGCAGCCCTTCGCATGCGACCACCTCTACATTTTCAAGCTCCCCCAACACTTCATTAAGAAAATGCATTCGCTCCTCAAGAGTAAAACAGGGAGTCTTGTCCTTGTTCACAAAAACCGCAACGATAACCTTATCGAAAGTGCTCGCCGCTCTTTTTATGACATCAACGTGTCCCAGCGTTACCGGGTCGAAGCTGCCCGGACAAATTACTGTACGCATGATAAACCTCCTCATACAATGTCGCCGCGACACTGCGTGAAATTTCAAAACAACAGAACCTTTCGCCTTCTTATGCCGCCGCAAAAAGAATTTTATTCGGCATAATCACCGTGACAATAGGTCGTAATTTTAATTTTTCCGTATCTGTATTCCCTGTATTTCACAAATTCGGAAAGAGACTCGGGAAGCTCCTCTGTCTGGGGAGATTCACAGATAATCATACCACCCTTGTTCATAACGGTTTCGGCTCTTCCGAGAGCCGCCTGAAGAAGTCCCGTGCCGTACGGAGGGTCAAGAAAAAGAAAATCAAACTTCTCTTTATTGACATTCAGGAAGCTTATGGAATCCATCTGAACCACTTTGGCATTTTCTTCAAGCTTTGTCGATTTGAGGTTTCTTTTAACGATCTCAACTGACTCTCGTCTGTTGTCGACAAAAACGGATTCTCTTGCTCCGCGGCTGAGGGCTTCTATTCCCATCTGACCCGAGCCGGCAAAGAGATCAAGAAAACGTCTTCCCTCTATATCGAATTGTATAATACTGAATACAGCTTCTTTCACTCTGTCGGTTGTAGGACGAACGTCTTCACCGACAAGCTGTTCAAGCTTTCTGCCTCTTGCAGAACCTGTTATAACTCGCATTATTTTTCTCCTATATTTTACTATTCAAAATTATAACATCATTGTTACTAATTTGTCAACCTTTTTTAATTAAAAATATTACATTTTTGTAAAAAAATCCACGGAATTTTGAAATGCCCCAAATTATCTCCCATTATTATTCTTTGAAATCAAAAAACTCTTCTTGCTATCATCAGAATTTATCTGTGCATCAAAGGGCTGAACTCTAAAGAGTTTCGCTCGTTGCGACGAGCGACCAAAGGCGCCCTGAAGGAAGTTCCCTTGGGGTACCTTTGAAAAGGCTTGCGCGAAACTTTAATAGTGGTTTTATATAGTACAATTTCATTAGCTCTTCGCCGATCTACTCTTTCTTATGAAAATAACTGTAAACCGCATTCGCAGCATTCTTCGTCATTGTCGGTGCGTTTTCCAGCTCTTCGAGCTCTGCTTCCTTAATATTCTTGATCGAACCGAAATGCTTCAGAAGATTCTTTGCCCTTGTTTTTCCGATTCCTTCAATGTCGGTGAGTGAGCTTTTGAAAGTCGAATTGCTTCTTCTCTGATGATGATATCCTATTGCGAAACGGTGAACCTCTTCCTGAATTTCGGAAACAAAAGTGTATGTGCTGCGTATTGACTTAAGCTCTATCTCGCCTTCTCCGTCGGTGAGAGCTCTGGTTTTATGCTTGTCGTCCTTAACCATGCCGAAAAGAGGAACATCAACGCCGGCTTTTCTCAGAACGGGTCTGACCGCGGAAATCTGCCCCTTGCCGCCGTCAAGCAGAATCAGATCGGGCAGCCTGCCGAATCCCTCGCCTGTATCCTTGAGCTTGTGATATTCCTCAAACCTTCTTGTTAGAACCTCGTTCATTGAAGCGTAATCGTCCTGACCCTCGAAGGATTTTATTTTAAACTTTCGGTATGCCGATTTCAGTGGTCTTCCGTTTTCAAAAACTACCATTCCGGCTACGTTCTCCGTACCCGCAAGATTTGAAATATCGTAGGATTCAATATATACAGGAACCTTTTTCAGTCCTAAAAGATCCCCAAGCTCCTTAAGAACGGAATACTGCCTCCCCTGGCTGTTTTTGCTTTGTGCGAGAACCTCTGCGGCATTGTTTCTGCACATTGTTACAAGCTGTGACCGCTCGCCCCTCTGCGGTGCAAAAATTTCAACTTTCCTTCCAGCCTTGTCCGAAAGCCAATGCTCTATGTTTTCCTTATCCTCAACATCTCTGTCTGTCGTAAGGCACGGCGGAACACGGTCACGGATAGCATAATACTGCAAAATAAACTCGCTGAAAGCATTATCCTCATCACCTATATCCTTAATAAGAAACGTTTCCCTGTCATAAAGCATGCCGTTTGAAAACCTGAAGACCTGAAAACACCCGTCGATTCCGTCGGTGAAAAGTGCAATAACATCCTGTTCACGGATTTTGGACTCAACGACCTTCTGCTTATCGCCCATACGCTTCACGGCAGTTATTCTGTCACGTATCTTTGCGGCGCGTTCAAATTCAAGATTCTCCGAAGCTTCAAGCATTTCTTTTTCCAGCTCCTTGATAGAAAGTGACGTGCCGTTTTTCAGGAATTCCACGGCTTCTTTTATCGTTTCGTTATACTCCTTCTCTGAGATTTTTCCCTGACAGAGACCGCAGCACTGCTTGATATGAAAATTAAGGCATGGCCGTGTTTTTCTGAAATCCTCCGGAAACTTTTTATTGCATGTCGGGAGCTTGAAAATTTTAACTGCCTGGTCAACCGCATTTTTCACGTAATAGGAACTTGTATAGGGACCTATGAATTCTCCTGTGGAATCGGGCTTTTTCGCTTCGGTAATTCTCGGAAACGGCTCCTTTGAAACCTTGATATAGCTGTAACCCTTATCATCCTTCAATAATATATTATACCTCGGCTTGTTCTGTTTTATCAGACTGCATTCCAGGACAAGAGCCTCAAACTCACTGTCGGTTATTATATATTCAAAATAATCTACATTTTCCACCATACGCCTGACTTTGGTGTTATGGTTGTTCTGCGAGCCGAAATACTGACTAACTCTGTTTTTCAAAGCCTTAGCCTTTCCGATATATATAATTTCCTTCTTTGCATTGTGCATTATATACACGCCCGGCTGCAGCGGCAGCTTCATTGCTTTTTCACGAAGCTCTTTCATTTTTGGATTCATGATTCACCTCATTGGCTGTAACAATTTCATAATATCACTCATATAATGTCTCTTATACTATTCTCTAATAGAAAGTAGACACTTTCTATTAGAGAAGGAAACGCTTAACGCGTTTCCCAATTGCGCTATAGCGCAATTGACGTCTCATTCAATCCCCATTAAAAAGTGGAAGGTCTACTTTTTAATGGGGATTAGTATTAAACAAGACACAACGGCATTTCATAGTAAGAAAAAAGCACCGACCGTGAGTCGATGCTTAAGTTTATTATTGAAAAAATTAAGAAGCAAAGCCGGACTTAACAAGGTCAACCAAGCTGTCTACTGCTTCCTCTTCGTCAGCACCGTCAGCAAGAATCTTGATTGTAGTACCGCCTACAATACCGAGCGAAAGAACACCCAAGAGGCTCTTAGCATTAACACGTCTCTCTTCCTTTTCAACCCAGATTGAAGCTTTGAACTCATTTGCTTTCTGAATAAAGAACGTTGCCGGACGAGCGTGCAAGCCAACCTGATTTTCAACTAATACTTCCTTAACACACATTTAAGTAACCCTCTCTCCTATTAAAAAATATTAAGAAATTGTCCTGTAATTTTGAGTTTATCCTTATATACTATTATATCACAATGAGGGATATCGTCAACCGTTATTTTTAAGTTTGGATTGATTAACGATTGAAGTTAAAGTAAAACAAAGTTCTTTGTGCAATTTAAACAAAATAATTTTTACTTATTGTACTCATTGGCTATTTCTTTATTTGCCAATTCCCTCTCTGTTTCCGTTAAATCGGCTTTTTCAAGCATATCCGGACGTTTTCTCGCCGTTCTCAGAACAGACTGTTCACGCCTAAAATCCTCTACGTTCTTGTGATGACCGCTCATCAGAACCGGCGGAACCTCTCTCCCTCTCCAGACGCTGGGGCGTGTGTACTGAGGATACTCCAAAAGGCCGTTGTAATGGCTTTCAAGCTCGAAACATTCGTCATTTGAAAGGACTCCCGGCGCCATTCTCGAAAGCGAATCGGCAAGCACCAAAGCCGGAAGCTCGCCACCCGTAAGAACATAGTCGCCAATCGAGATTTCCTCATCGATGTATTCCTCTAACAGTCTTTCGTCCACGCCTTCATAATGACCGCAAAGCAAGCAGATATTTTCATATTCCGCAAGCTCCTTTATCTTTTCCTGCGTCAGCGTCTTTCCTTGAGGCGACATATATATAAACCTTGGACGGCTTGACGTCTGCTTACAGATATCCTCAAAGCAGAGCGCAATAGGCTCAGCCATCATGAGCATGCCCATTCCGCCTCCGTATGGAGCGTCATCGACGCGTCTGTGCTTGTCGAATGCAAAGTCACGAAGCTGGTGACAGTTAATCTCAACAGCACCGCTTTTTCTCGCTCTTCCGATTATGCTTTCGCTCATCACCGCCTCGCACATTTCCGGAAACAACGTTATTATATCAATCCTCATCGTTAAATATTCCTTTCAAAGGACGAATTTCTATAACTCCGCTGTCAACATCTGTGCTTAAAACGACATCATCGATAACAGGTATCAGATAATTTTTTCCACTTTCGTCAGTCACCTGATAGACATCGTTAGCACCCGTTTTTATAACATCGGTAACCTTTCCGTAGTTCTTCTTTGTATCGACGTCAACAACCTCACAGTCAAGAATATCGCTAACAAAGAAAACATCGTCGTCAAGTTCTATATCATCACGGTTGATATAAAGAACCGTTCTTCTCATAGTGTCTGCCTGTTCTATGGTATCAATGCCTTCCACCTTGATAATTGCGACATTTTTCTGAACACGGGATTTTGTGATTTTTATCGTGTCGCCATTTTTAAGGTAAAGCTCATCGAACATACAGATAAATTCGGGGCCGTCACACCACGGGTCAACTCGCATTTCGCCCTTTAAGCCCTGGGTATTTACGATCTGACCGACTTCCAAAAACTGTTGTTTTCTCATATTAAATTTCTAACCCTCCGAATAATTTGTTATGTTAAATTTTAACACAATAAAAGGAAAAAGGCAATAGGCTAAATAACATTCATGCGCATATACCGTGTTTATTTCAAACTCACAAATATTAATATTTTATTCGGCGAGTTCAAAAATATGAGCTTAATTCTCACGGCACCGAATATGCGCAACAGACAGTATGAAACGGAGAGCAGTCAAAGCCTGAAGAAATCCGGACAATTCCAGTAAAAGCAAAGCAGAGAACGATTTCTCGCTCTCTGCCTCGCCGAAAATTGAATATAGGAGTTATAAAACTTTAACTCATTTTCAAGAGAAAATTACTTCTCTACAGTTTTACCGATACTGTAAGAATCAATTCCAAGATCATATCTCTGAATGCTGACTGCATCAAGCGAATTAATCTTTCTGTCATCGTTAACATCTGCAGCAAGCTCACCCTTTGAATCGAGCGTAGCTTTGTTAGCAGAAGCCTTAAGTACAATAGAAGCATCTCTGAGGGATACCTTTCCATCCTGGTTAGCGTCACCTGAGAGAACCTTAACCTTTACAGGTGTATCGGTATCGGAGTCAGAATCTGTATCAACAGATGTATCGGTGTCGGAACTCGAATCAGTATCAGAATCCGGAGACGTATAATCTGTCCATGAGTTGTTTGCCCCAAAGAGTTTTGAAGTACCGCCAATTTCCAATCCCGGCTGCATATATGCAGGATATCTGTTTGTAGCAGAATCCGTTCCGTCCGAGAAGATAACAAGACCATTCTTGAAATCCTCAACATCAAGCGCATAGTAGCCCGTTGCGGAATCCTTGGTCATCTGAACGCCCGGCCAAGCAGCATTTGACTTAGCTGTTGTACCTTCACCCTCATAAACGTAAGCGTAAACGCTGCTCCAGTTGTATGTTGAATTATCGAAGTAAATGTATGTTCTGAGTGAAGGATCGGACTTTGTGTATGTGAATGTCTTTGAAACCTCTTCGCCGTCTTCACCTGTTGCCTTAAGTGTAACAGTGATCTTCTTTGAAGTACCCTTAGCGTCTGTCTTTGAACCGATTGTGATCTTGTCGCCGTCCTTGAATGAGCCGGAATCACCTTCACTTGTTGAATATGTACCGCTGTCTGCATTCTTGAGACCGAGTGTAATACTGAGTGTATCGGTTGTGAAGCTCGAATCGGAAGGAGTTGCGGAAACGCTTGCCTTTTTGTTAATAACACCGCTGTAAAGAACTGCGATACCGGAATCACCTACAGTTCCACTGATTGTTGAAGCTGTAACTGTGAATGTGTTGCCGGAAACCTGGTCAACGTACTCGCCCGGAGCTGTTGTGCTGCCGCCGTTAGGTACGGAAACGGAACCGCTGCCGGTTGGCTTAACAACAACTGCACCTTGCTCACGGCAAACTGCTGCTGCGTCGCTGCCCTTGGAATAGTATTCCTTCTGACCGTTCATAGCGTTGTGGAACTTGTTAACCTCTGCAACCTCGGGAGCCGTGAAGTGTGTGCTGCCCTTGTCACCTGCCATAATTTTCGATTTTTCCGTCTGAGCCGGACGTGAGAAATACAGCGAAGTAGCCTGTCCCTGAGCCGCTACGATTGCCCATGTGCGGTCCATCTGGTTCTGGCTGTTGAACTGTGTAGCCTCACCGTACTCACCGTTGTTTGAATATGTATCGTGGCTCTCTGCCCAGAATACGAGCTTGTTCTTCTTAACGCCTGCGATAGGTTCCCAATAGCCTACCGAATCCGGAACTCTTCCTTCAACAATTGCGTCTCTGACTGCCGTACTGTACTTATTATCCGTTACCGAAATAATACTTGTATATTCATTCATCAATCCGTTCGGATTGTCACCGCCCGGAGTATTGAGAATCTCACCGTAGTGATAAAGTCCCTGAGATGTTACTGTTTTCCAGAAATCGCATCCCTCGCTTGGGAGACTGATATGCTTTGCAGTGTCCCAGCGAATACCGTCGACACCTACACCCTGAAGCTCTTTTGTGTAATTCAAGATGATATTCTGCAAATCTGTATTTTCCGAATTCAGGTCAGCCATACCGACATCGTTGTGAGTTACGGAATAACGGTCACCATCGTTTGTGCTGCCGCCCAGACCATGATAGTATTCCGGATGAGTAGTTCTATCCAGGCTGCTGTCTACAGTGCCATAACCATCTCCTCTGAGGTGGTTTGCAACAACGTCAACGATAACCTTTACACCATACTTCTCAGCCTCGTCGCAAAGAGCCTGCAATTCAGCCTTTGTACCCAATGCGTTCGAAGAAATAGAAAAGCTCTGCGGCTGATAGAGCATGTACCATACTCCAAAAGAATCGTCTCTCTGTGCCGGAGAAGTCTGAACTGCGGTAAAGCCTGCTTCGGCAATATTCGGAATTTCAGCCATAATATCCTTGTATTTCCAGTCGAAGCAATGGAGAATAACGCCGTCCTGAATATTGTCCATAAGACCGTAATCAGCGCCCGATGCCTCAACCGAAACAGTTTTTGCGGAGCTTACCGACTCTGCAGAAGCGACACTCTGAGTTGCAACAGCACCTGTTGCGAGCATTGATGCGGCGAGAATCGCACACATCGTTCTTTTCAATGTCATTTTAAAATTCCTCCCAATCATTTTTGATTCAGTGATTGCTTGAAAGCACGAAAAACGCCGGTTCCGCCTTCCCAAGCACTCACACTCAGGACATATCCGAAAACATTAAAAAATCCGATATCTGTTCAAGGCGAGGGGATTTTTAGTGTTTTATATCAAAACACCGCATTGAGCAAACACGGAATATTAAAAGGCTTTCGAACGGAGAGTTAAACCTCTTGGGTTTAACGGTTAACTGTCAAAGGAATCTACACATGCAACCGGTTTTGAACATCATCTACAAAACAGTCTGACACTTTGTATAAATTCTCTTAACTTTTTACGATTAACTCTTTAATATTAGTATAAAGATATTGAGAACTAATGTCAAGTATAATTTAGGATTTATTTGTGATAAGTTTTTGAAAATTTGACGATTTTTATATCAGAAAACGGAAAGCTTTCCGCCGACAAAAAGTCGGAGCATAGAACGATTTTCCGCTCTATGCTCCGAAGAAAATTAAATATAGGAGTTATAAAAAACTGTAATTTCTCAGATTATTTTGTTGTCAGCTCAACAGTCTTTCCGATATCTCCGTCAACAAGTCCGACATCATATCTCTGAATGCTGACTGCATCTGCCGAGGTGATCGAACTGTCGCCGTTAACATCTGCGGCAAGCTCACCTTTTTCCGTAAGAGTTGCTTTTCCGACTACAGCTCTTAGCGTAAGGGACGCGTCTCTGAGAGATACCTTTCCGTCCTGGTTAGCGTCACCGAGAAGAACCTTTACCGTTACAGGTGTATCTGAATCCGTATCATCGCCTGTATCTGTTTCAGTATCAGTAGCTGTGTCTGTTGATGTGTCTGTATCGGATTCTGTATCTGTATTTGTATCTGTATTTGTATCAGTAGCTGTATCAGTGTCTGTAGCTGTATCCGTTGTTGTGTCCGTATCCGTTGTTGTGTCCGTATCCGTATCGTCAGAATCATAAACAACAGCGATACCTGTGCTGCCGATTTCACCCTCGATGGAGTTAGCGGTTACAGTAAATGTGTTGCCTGTGATTTCGTCCTTATATGTACCGACCTTAGCGTATCCGCCTGCATTCTCAACCGAAACATAGCCTTGATCGCCGCTGCCCTTTATGATGATAGCGCCGCCGCCCTTACGTGTAATAACAACGCAGCCGTTCGAAGTTGTATAGTAATCCTCTTTACCAACCATTGCATTGTGGAAATGGTTAACAGCGGCAACTTCTTTGTCTGTGAAGTGAGTGCTGCCCTTTACACCGATCTTTGTGTTTTCCTTTGCGGAAGGATCGGAGGAAGGACGTGAGAAGTAGAGAGCCGTTGCCATGTTACGGCTTGCAATTGCAGCATAGGCACGGTCAATTACGTTCTGGCTCTTGTTCCATGAATAGTCGCCCTCGTAAGCGTTAGCCCATGTATCATGGCTCTCGCCCCAGTATACTATCTTATCGGAAGTAAGGCCTCTTGCAACCCAGTTACCGTATGCACCGTAAGCGCTGCCGCCTGCAAAAGCGTTTCTTACATCGGAGCAGTAATTGCTGTCGGTAACGCTCATGTAATCTGTGTACTCCTTCATCAGACCCTCGTTTCCAGTAGAACGGTCGTCCGGACCTACAAGGATCTCACCGTAGTTGTAAAGTCCCGTATCGGTTACAACCTTCCAGAAATTGTCGCCCTCGCTCGGGAGTGCGATGTGCTTTGCTGTGTCCCAACGGATACCGTCAACACCTACGCTCTTAAGCTCCTCGGCATATCCCTTTACGATTTCCTGTACACGAGGATTCTCCGTAGCGAGGTCAGGCATGCCGATATCGCCGTGTGTTACCTGATAACGATCCTCCCATGAATTTACATCGCCGTATGTATGCCAGTACTGGCTGTCCTTAAGCTCTTCCTGAATATCGGAATGGTCGCCTGCAAGGTGGTTTGCAACTACATCAACAACAACCTTGATACCGTACTTTTCGGCTTCTTCACAAAGAGCCTGCAAATCAGCCTTTGTTCCGAGACCGTTGCTGCTCAGATAGAATCCCTTCGGCTGATAGAGCCAGTACCACGCGCCCGTTCCGTCAGGCTGTGCCGGAGAAGTCTGTACAGACGTAAAACCTGCCTCGGCGATATTCGGAAGTTCTTCCTTAATCTGGTCGTATGTCCAGTCAAAGCAGTGAAGAATTACACCGTCCTGGATATTGTCTCTCAGACCGTACTTATTGCCCGAAGTCTCAACCGATGAAGCTTCGGAGCTTACGGACTCGGCAGAAGCGATACTCTGAGTTACAACGGCGCCCGTCACGAGCATCGAAGCAGCGAGGAGAGCGCACATTGTTCTTTTTAATGTCATTTTAAATTCCTCCCGATCATTTTTGTTTTCCATTCAATACCGCTCACCTTGAGCGGATATCATTACCGGTAAAATCCGTTATTGAACCTTAACCCTCATCAAGGC
>CAMHNT010000002.1 GCA_946186535.1 uncultured Clostridia bacterium | reverse complement strand
CTTTTTGAAAAAAGTGCGTCAAAAACTTTAATAGTCATCTTTCAAAGTTTTTTTGAAACTTTAAAAATTGATCATTTATAGATGTTAATAAAATCTTAACTGATTCAAAAACCCTGTGAAGAGAGAAGGGCAGGCTGTGATTTGAACAGCCTGCCCTTTTGAATTGTATTACTTTTTTGCTATATAATTATCAATATACTCAAAATAAGTCTTCTTATTGACTGCCGACTGATTTGCTATATACCATTTGTACGAATCTTTCAGTCCTTTGGAAAGAGGCATGGTTTCCGGCATAAGCTCGCACATCTTCGTCACGTCAAGGACATAGCTGTAATCGTGGAACGGAAAGTAGCTTCTCTGAGCGTGTTCTCTTCCTACTCTGATAATGTCCGGAGACATTCCGGCTACTTTGTAGCACTCTTTCACGAATGAATTTATATCTTCGGGTTCTCTGTTTCCCACATTAAAAATGTGCTGTTCCGGGTGAGTTCTCAGAAGGATATCAATGAAACGGCAAAGGTCGTTTACATGGAAGAACTGAAGCTTCATTGAACCGTCGCCGGGAATATAGAACGGTCTTTCAACGAGCGCACAGTCGAAAACAAAGCCTTCTCTGTAGAGGTTGTTCATTCTGCCGTAGAGGCATGGAGGACGGAGAATGTATGCCTGAGGAACACGGGAAATAAGGTATTCCTCGGCTTTGCGTTTGTTTACGCCGTAGTTACCCCAGATGCTGTTGGGACCGCATTCCTGCTCCTCGGAAAAGGGTTGGGGAAGTGTTTCGGGATAAACCGCACTTGAGGAAATAAAAACGAAATCACGGACGTTCTCAAGACCGTCAAGTAGATTTTTCATCTCGTCGAGTGTGTATATATTCACTGCGATGACAACGTCAAAATCATATCCTCTGAGCTTATCTCCGATGTTGTTCTTATCACATTTGATCAGGGTTACTCCGTGAACCTGGTCATGAGTGTTACGGTTCATAACGTAAACGTGAGCTTCTTCCTCGGATTCGTATTCGGGAATAAAATTTGAATAATATTCCGCAATATACCTGCTCACAAAAACCGTTCCGCCTGTAACAAGAATTTTTCTCATTTCAAAACCCCCTGTGTGTTTATTGGTTTATTTTTTGGATACTCACTTTATCGTATTAATATGTTATCATATTGCATTGATAACAATTAAAATCGATAAATCGAATCTCCGTAACTAATATAACACATACAACCAAAATTGTAAATAGTAATTATAAAAAATGTAAATAAAAATAAAACAATGCTAAAACCGTATTTACAACAAAAAAATACGGGATATAATAAATATACAGGATTTTTTTAATCGGAGAGATTTTATTATGCTGAAAAAAGTTCTTACGTTTTTTGCCGGAGTTACATTTCTCTGTGTGGTTGGCGGCGTGATATATGCCGACGCATGCGGTCTGTTTTTACAGAACGACGAAGCGGCGATGGACCTTATCGACAGATATATTGCTTCCGTAATGAAGTATTACAGTCAGGGCGACGAGAAAATTTCGTTCCGTGGGATCGTAAAAGAGGGCTGCGATTTCTGGTACTACAACGACTATAACAACAAAATAATTGCACAGAATCATATGGCCGGTTCGGAACTCGAAGTCGAGAGTACGGAATATTCAATAAAATACAACAAAATCGATTACAGCAACAAATTCTATACTATCGACGCTACGGTTACGCAGGAGGTATATTACAAGAATTATCCTGATGCGGTGAAGCACACCAGCCGTCATACTTTTAAAATAGAGCAGAACGGAAACGATATGTATATCATTGACGATATTACGGACGAAAAAGGGGACGTTCTTTTGCCTGACGATTTTAACGTAATTACTTTTTGTGAAACGGCTGATATACCGAAGTGAGACGAAATATGAAGAGGCTGTCGGAATTTCCGGCAGCTTTTTTTGATGCGGACAACCGTTGAATCCTCATGTTTCAGAGAAAGTTCGGAGGAAAAAATTCTGTTCTTGTTCCGGCTGAAAAGTGAGCAAATCAGACCGTTTTACTATGTGACGATTTTGTTAAATTTAAGTATTTCTTTTTTGAAACAACACGGTAATCTGTACAAAAAAATTACCACCATTTTAACAACTCCTACAAAGATTTTAGAATCATTTAAAAAGACTTGTTAAAAGATTTTAAAAGCGTTATACTAATAATTGTATAAGTGGGGAAGGGGATAACCCCAACTTAATTTATCTAAACGGAGGTAATTTAATATGGCTAAAAAACACCATAGACTGCTTAGTGCAGCTCTCGCTGCTCTCTTGGTTGCAAGCAGTGTGGGTTCCGCTTCTGCTTCAGCTGCGAGTATTGATACGCAGGTTTCGGGAACAGCAGGAACATTGTCAAAATACTATTCGACCAATGGTGCAGGTTTTGGCGGCAACAAGACGATTACGGTTGACGGCGACATTTCCGATTGGGACAGTTCGATGATTATTGCACAGGGTACGGCAAATGATGACCCTCGTGTATATCGTCCGAACTCAATGTTTGAACTTCCGCTTGACCTTTATACACTTTACGGTGCATATGATGACAGCAACATTTATCTCATGTGGGAAATGACAAACGTTCAGGATATCGTTGCTCCTCTCGATAACTATCCTTTGACACAAGGTATTCTTTATCAGACAATGAACATTCCTTTCTTTATTGCAATTGATACAGGTATGTCTGATGAAATAGGACAGGGCGGTAAAACAACGGGAGGCGCTACACTTTGGGATTCCGGTATTACATTCGGAACCAGCCGATTCAACAGATTGATCGCTGTTTCCACAAACGGTGCAAACGGTCCTTTCGTTTACAACGGTGACAGTAACGGCTTAACTTCCGACAGTACCGGCATGAAGGCTAAGGAAATTTACGACCCCAAAACTTCGGGTATCGTTTTTGATTATGGCCTCGGTATCCTTAGCCAGAATGTCTATGGTATTGACGGCGCATACGGTGAGAATAACAACCGTGTTGTAGGCGATATGTGTAATGAGTCGGCTGCTTGGGTTGACTTTAATGCAAAGGGCCATGCAACTTCGACAATGGATTTCCACTATGAAATGTCTATTCCTTACGAAACTCTTGGCGTTACGGCAAGTGATGTTAAAAATTCTGGCGTAGGTGTTCTTCTCGTTATGACAAGCGGTAAGTCCGGTATGGACTGCTTGCCTTATGACCTTTCGATGAATGACAATGCGGATCTTGATGACTCTGCAGGTTCGCTCGAAAACAATAGCTTTGAGAAGAGCGATGAGGACGATATTACATGTGCTTTCGCAAGAATCGGCAAGGCAGACACCGATACTGACAGAAAGACAGAAACCGACAAGAAGACAGAAACAGATAAAGCTTCCGAAACGGATACAAACACCGATTCCGCATCGGATGATGATACAGATACGACTTCGGACACAGATCCTGATACATATCTCGGCAAGGGCGAAACTGTTGTAACGGCTGACGCAAAGAAGGGTGACAATGTTGCCGTTACTCTCAGACTTTCGGGTCTCAGCAACCTCATGGGTATTTCAAACTCATTTACATATGATTCAAGCAAGTATGAGTTTGTTTCTGCCGAGGCTCTTGTTGACGGAATTGAATTCAATTCCGTGGCAGGCGAGGTTCGCTGGAACGGTAACTTCGGCGACGGCAAGAAGGGCGTTGACTACTCAAAATCAACCGACGTTATCAAAATTAACCTCAAGGCTCTTTCCGACAACAGCGGTACGGTAGGTACAAACCAGGTAAGAGACTGCTACGATTACGATTTCAACTCCCTGACTCTTGACTGCGTAGAAGCAAACGTTGTTGTGACAAGCGAACAGAATCCGGTGGATGATCTTGTTGTAAATGCTGACGTTAAGAAGGGTGACGAAGTTAAAGTTACTTTCTCCGCAGATCTTACTGATATTGAGGGTATTGCAAATACTCTTAAGTATGATACTTCCAAGTTTGAACTTGTAGGATATAATACTGGCGCTGAATTCGTTACTGTAAACGAAGATAACGGCACGGTTAAGTGGAATGTTATCAATTCAGGTTCCGAAAAGGGCAATACTGATATCATTACTTTTACTTTCAAGGCTCTCCAGGACAACTCCGGCGAGGTTTGCTCGAACACTATCAGAGATATTTACGGCTTTGACAATGCGTCCGCAGACCCTTCTGAACTCAAGGTTAAATCCAAGGTTGTCAGTGCTGAGGATTCCGATACTGATACAACAACAGATTCCGATACCGACACGACATCCGACGTTGAGTCCGATTCCGATACGTCAAGCGACGTAACAAGCGACAGCGATATCAATGAAGGAAATGACTTCAGAAAGATCGATGTTGTTGCAAACAAGGGCGACACAATAACGGTTACTTTCAAGGCTAATAATGCTAAAGCAGCACTCGGTATTCACGAGCTCGTTGACTTTGACACTTCGGCTTTGCAGTATAACGATGATGCAAAATCCGCAACAGATCTCGGAAACCTTGCTGCCGAGGCTTCAAACGGCAGAGTTTCATGGAACATGCTTTTTGATATCGACAGAGATCATAAGGGTATTGATATTACCGACGAGACAGATCTTGTGACAATGACATTTACTGCATTGAAGGATATTACAAAGAGCAACAATGTTCTCTCGTTCTTCGTTGAAGATTTTTATGACTATAACGATAATGAATTCAAGTACAGCGATACTACAAGCGCCGTTGCTGTAGTAACAGAATTTGCTGAGCCTGAATCAAAGAAGGTTGACGTAGTTGCTAAGAAGGGCGACACAGTAACGGTTTACTGCCGCGTTAACGATGCAGCTAAGGCTCTCGGTATCCAGGAGCAGCTCAACTTCGATTCTTCAGCTCTTAAGTATGTTTCTAAGGTTGACGGCGTCGGCAATATCGATATTAATACAGAAAACGACGGAGTTATCCGTTGGAACTCAATGTTTGATGCAAATGGTACCGATCTTACTGCTGAGACAGATATCGTAACATTTACATTTGAGGCTCTCAAGGATATCACAAGCAGCGACGATGTTCTTTCCTATTTCGTTGAAGAGTTTTACGATGTAACTCTGGAGGACTTCGATTTCGATTCTACAACAAGCGTTGTTGCTGTTACGGATAGTGAAAATACAAGCGACTCCGATACAGATTCAGAGCCTGTAACAGACACAGAAACCGAGACGGATACACAGTCTGAGACAGACACAGAGACCGAGACAGACTCAGAGACTGAGACAGATACACAGTCCGACACAGAGACTGAGACAGATGTACAGTCCGAGACAGACACAGAGACTGAAACAGATACACAGTCCGAGACAGACACAGAGACTGAGACAGATACACAGTCTGACACAGATACTGAGTCTGACACAGACTCAGACAGTGATACCGATAATGAGCCGGAACGTGCTTGGCTGGGTGATGTGGACAGAGACGGCAAGGTTACAACAAATGATGCAGTTCTCATTCTCCGTAATATCGCTCATCTCGAGACCTTTACTGATGAGCAGCTCAAGCTTGCTGATGTAGACGGCGACGGTTCTATTACTACTTCCGATGCAGTTTCTATTCTCCGTATGATCGCAAACCTGCAGGAGAAGATAGAGATCGAACTCTGATTAACTTCAAAACTTAACAGTCAGGCGATAGCTTAAGGTTATTGCTTATTAGCGAATATGAAACGGACGGTCTTTTGATCGTCCGTTTTTTTGAATAATTTCAGACCTCCGGATTTACGGGAGACTATGCAGAAAAAAGTTAGCCATTTTTAAGGCTGACTTTTTCTGTTTTATTATATATGTTAGTTCTCTTCTTCTCGCTGTAGTACAAAAATACAGAAATCCTTCAAAAATTCGTATATCTTTCAGAGTTCTGACAGGGTGCTTTGTCTTGACATTTACAGGATAAAATGATATAATTTTAACAAATAAAAAACGCAAAAACGACACATGTAGTGCAAGGCACGTAAATCTGATCACGGTACACAATGCTAACGATTTGATTTTCAAATGCTTTGAGCTGCGTGTTTTTTTATGCGTAAAAAAGAAAAGAGGAGAATTTCTTATGCCAAGAAACCAATTTCAAAGAATGATTTTCGCACTGCTTACGGTTATTATTACGGTGCATGGCTATGTGTTCTACAGCCTTTATGTTGTCAACGGTTCGGTTCTCATGCAGATCAATGGAACGGACAGCGTTATTGATGCGATCAGAAATCAGGGCGGAGTTTATATGCTCGGAAGATTCTGTCCGATATGGGCGGTTGTTCTGCTGGAATTCTGTCTTGCTTACACGCTTGAGGTCACAGTCGGAAGTCCTCTTTCCTTCAGGCTTGCATGCAGAGTTTTTGACCCGAGAGAAACTAACCCAGTGCTCTTTGAATCTGCAATTATTTGTGCGACAGTTGGAATTATGTGTCCGACAATGAGCCTTATGGCCGCAGGGTTATATTATCCATACTATGCAGGCTTCAATGTTCTGACATTCCTTGCCAACTGGGTAAAGCTTGTATGTTTTAATTTCCCGTTTGCTTTCTTCTCCCAGATGTTCTTCATTCAGCCGCTTGTGCGAACTCTCTTTAAGGCTATTTTTGCAAGAGACATAAAGGCAAGAAGCGTTGAAGCTCAGGCTGCATGATTTATACATAACATAAAAACCCCTCTGTAAATCAGCTGTGATGTACAGAGGGGTTGTAATTTTAAGGAAGCACTGATTAAATCGAGTGCCCAAATTGCGCCGTCAGATTTTCAGGCAAATTGGACGAAAAATCCACAGGAATACTGACGTATTTCAAGGATTTTGAGTTCAATTTGACGAAAAGATGCAAGCAAGTTGGGTACTCAGTCCGTAGGACGTTATTTAATCAGTGGTTCCTTAAGTATTCCATTTAAGAAAGCCAGTAAGAATATTTCTTCCCGGCTTGATTTTATCGGCAAAACAGTGTTTCCTTCAGCGCACATATCTTATCTGCCAAACAGACGATCCATGCTTCACGGCACTTCGGCGGAACAGGAACAAGCGGGAACATGTGATGTACTATTATGTCACATTCCTTTCGGGAGAGTTCGAAGTCTTCCTGAGCGTTTTTAAGAGCGGTTTTCGGGTGTGTGAAGCCGTGGAGATTGTGAGCGGCATTGTCGGTGTCGTGCCAGTCGTAGAGAAAATAGTCGTGAAGAAGCGCACCTCTGATGAGAGCTTTCCTGTCAACCTTTATTCCTAAAAACTTAGCGATCTTTATGCTCATGACCGCAACCGAAAAGCTATGTGCATAAACGCTTATTTTTCCGTGCTGTGTGAAGGTTCTTGTGAGATGAAATCGTGAGGAGATTTCTAAATCATTTGCTGTGGTTTGCACGAGCTTGTGTGGATTGCCCATTTTTAACACCCCCATTTGACTGATAACAAACAAAACTATTATTTAGTTTAGTATAACTCATATTGATGAAAATTACAATAGGTTATGGAAAACTTTTAGAAAAATTTTATTAGGAGGTTATTATCCAAAATTGTTTTATTTTGGATAGCCAAGGCTGTAAAAGTTTTTGCCAAACTTTTTTCAAAAGGCGCCCCGAAGGAAGTGCCCTTGTGGTACAAAGCCCTCAACGAAATATTACTCCTAAAAATTCCGCATTGCGGGAGTTTTGGTTAAGCTGTGTATAGTGTTTTTTCAATAATAAAACAACTCTCAGTCGGTCTGTATTAAACCGGCTGAGAGTATTGTTTAAAAATTATTCTTCTTTTGCCGTTACACCAATTCCAAGCTCGTTGAGCTGTAAGCTGTCAACCGGAGAAGGTGCGTTTGTCATAAGCTCGCTTGCGTTCTGAACCTTCGGGAATGCAACAACGTCACGGAGGGTTGAAGCCTTGATCATCTGCATGACAAGTCTGTCAAGACCGATTCCCATGCCGCCGTGCGGAGGTGCGCCGAACTTGAATGCGTCGGTGAGGAATCCGAACTTCTTGTAAGCCTCTTCATCGCTTAAGCCCAGCATGCTGAACATTCTCTTCTGAAGGTCAGGATTTGTGATTCTGATAGAACCTGAAGAAAGCTCAATGCCGTTGAGAACCATGTCGTAAGCCTTTGCGTAAACGTTGCTCTTGTCGCCCTCGAGGTGGTTGAGGGATTCGTCTGTCGGAGATGTGAACGGGTGGTGCATAGCAACCCACTCGTTTGATTCCTTGTCGAACTCGAAGAACGGGAACTCAACAACCCAAAGGAAGTTGAAGCCGTCGGCGATGATGTCGAGCTTTTTTGCAACCTCGAGACGAAGTGCGCCGAGAGTTGACATTACTGATGTATCGTTTGTGTCTGCAATGATGAAAACAACATCGCCCTTTTCTGCGCCTGCTTTCTCGATGATAGCCTGCATCTGCTCCTCCGTCATGAACTTTGCAAACGATGAAGCAATGCCGTCGTCCGTCATTCTTATCCATGCCATACCTTTTGCGCCGATACCCTTTGCAGTTTCGGTGAGCTTGTCGATTTCTTTTCTCGAGTATGTCTTCAATCCGCCCTTTGCTGTAATTCCTCTAACGCTTCCGCCGCCCTCAATTGCCGACTTGAATACAACGAACTCGCTGTCCTTTACAACGTCGGTGAGGTCAAAAAGCTCCATTCCGAAGCGTGTGTCCGGCTTGTCTGAGCCGTAGCGGGCCATAACCTCATTGTAGGTGTAGCGTGGGAATGGGGTAGGAATATCGATGTCGAGAGCCTTTTTGAATACATACTTGATGAAGCCTTCGCCGAGCTCCAAGATATCCTCCATGTCAACGAACGACATCTCGATATCGATCTGTGTGAATTCCGGCTGTCTGTCAGCCCTGAGATCCTCGTCACGGAAACAGCGTGCAATCTGCATATACTTGTCGAAGCCTGCTACCATGCAGAGCTGTTTGTATATCTGGGGAGACTGTGGGAGAGCGTAAAAGCTTCCTTTGTGGATTCTTGACGGAACGAGAAAATCTCTTGCGCCTTCGGGAGTGGACTTGATGAGCATAGGAGTTTCGATCTCGATGAAGCCTCTCTCGTCAAAGTAGTCTCTTGTTGCCTTTGCGATTTTGTGGCGGAGAATGATATTCTGCTGTAAATCGGGACGTCTCAAATCGAGGTAGCGGTACTTAAGTCTTGTTGCCTCGCCTGTGTTGGAGTTCTCCGTGATTTCGAAGGGCGGTGTTTCGCTTTCTCCGAGAATGCGCAGCTCGGTTACTTTAACCTCGATATCGCCTGTCGGAATTTTATTGCTCTTTGCGCTTCTCTCCATAACCGTTCCGACAACGCCGAGAACATACTCGCTTCTGCACTGAGCGGCTTTTTCAAAAACAGCCTTTTCCGTGCTGTCGTCGAAGGAAAGCTGAGTGATTCCCGTTCTGTCACGCAGATCTATAAAGATAAGCTGACCGAGATCTCGCTGTTTTGCAACCCAGCCGAAGAGGGTTACTTCCTTTCCGACGTCGCCGATTCTCAGATCGCCGCAGTAGTGTGTACGTTTCATACCTGTCATAAATTCAGCCATAATATTTACTTCCTCTTTTCGGACGGAATATATTCCGTGTTTATTTATCTTTTTATTTACAAACAATTATATGCCTATATTGTCAAATAAAATCCTATAATATAATAGCATTTATTTACCTTTCTTGTCAATCATCTTTTTAATGCCGATTTCTATTCCCCATACAGCCAGAATCAGACCTGAATCCGTGAAGTTGAAATTAAATAGAAATGCGATAAAGCCTGATATAGCCTATGTTTTTAGCCGATTTTTTTCTCTAAAATTTCTTCACCCATTGGGTGAAAGAATTTCGTAATCATTAATCGTTAATAAACGCTGTATTTATGCGGTCTTTTATACGGTTTGACAGTTTTGAGTTTCAGGGATTCAGGCTATAGTAAACGACACAAATAAATTCTCATAGATAGATGATCCCGAAGGGGTGTAGGGGCGACCGGAAAGCTCCCACAATCAGTTTATAATATAGTAAAGTGAAAATAATAATGTCGTTTGCTATAATGTCCATAGCACTTGTTATACTGAGTACAACATACTCTGTGACTTCCTGCTCTATTTAAGTCAATACAAGTTCATATCATCATATTCTGTAAGCATAACGTCTATATAATCTTGTTCATACATAGGTTAACCTTCCATTAATTGCTTTCGTTCATAATGTGTTTCTATATCAGCTAATCTTGTTGGAATAGGTACATGACTTTCTTTGCTGATCAGCTTCATTGTAATATCGGTTGCTGTATCAAGAGAAATGTAATTACCGACAGACAGAAAAACAGGCTTGATACCATTCTGTGTTCTGAGCACTCTTCCATACACTTCACCATTCAATTCAATATCAGAAAATGAACCTGCCGTTACATCAGGATCTATATAGTTTAATCTCTTTTCGACACGATAGTATGTTTTGGCTATCCCGATAGTGGGAGTCTCTAAGTAAAAAGCTGCGTGTGTAGCAATTCCCATGTGTCTCGGATGAAGGTAGCCGTTTCCGTCAAACATGAAAAGATCGGGCTTATTTTCCAGTTTCTCAACTGCTTTTAAAACAAGCGGCAGTTCACGGAATGCAAGGAACCCGGGCATATACGGCACATCGATTTTACCGCTGTAATGCTGCTTTTCTATAATGTCATGTGCAGCGTAATCGATCACCACAACGCAGCATACAGCATATTCTTCATCATTTTCATTTTTCCAGTAAGCCAGATCTACACCTGCAACAGTCTTTATATCAGACTCCGAAATATGATCCGTGCAGTCTATTCGTGTCTTTAACGAATTCTGTACAGTTATGAATTCCTGCTGTAATTGGCTATGATCATTATTATTCATCCTTACCACCCCAAAACTCATTTTAATTGACGGTCTTCCAACAGCACCCCATTTTCATCCCATCTCTTGATCCATTCATGCTTATAATCTTCAGATTTTTCTCTGAATTCTTTTAATTGACCATTTTCATACCATTCATAGAGTTTTCCATAGTATGCCCCAAGCTTCATTTTACAATAAGATTCTATCTGTCCATTTTTATAAAAACACACCTTTTCGCCATCATATCCTCCATCTGTAACATATCCATAAAAAGCAATTTTCCCATTATCATAAGTCTCATAAAGTAATCCTGTAAAGGGTTTGCCTCCTTCAGATGCAGGCTTATTATAAATATCATAATCTTCCCAACATATATCGCCATCAAACAAAGTACCGTTTCCTTTTATATATTCTTCAGACAGAGTATTAAAATTAATTGAGTTCATAAAAAACATCTTGTATGATAGAGTAAAGCCTATCATACTTCTCCTTTCCCCAAAATTTGGTATAATATATTATGTGCTGCGGACTTTTTATAAAATATGCAGAATCTGTACAGTGAATCGGAACTCACTGTACAGACTTGATTTTTTGATATTTAAAATTTAATTCTGCGTCAATGACATTGAAATTGTTTTCTGATAGTTTTCGAGATACTTCTCCAGAAAAGCGTTCAAGAATCCTTCGTCAAGCGGTACTTCAAACTGCTCGCCGTTTGCCATATTCTTGATCTTTGCTTTGTTCGCTGTGATGTCGTCGTCGCCGATAACCATGCTGAACTTGGCGCCTATCTTGTCGGCGTATTTCATCTGTGCTCTGAGTCCTCGGCCTACGATGTCTCCCTCTGCGATAAGCGAAGCTTCACGAAGCTCCTTGATGAGTCTGAACGATTTTATCTCTGCATTCTCGCCAAGAGCGGCTATGTAAAGATCACATGTTGACGGCTTCGGTATCTCAATGTTCTGTGCTTCCAAAACCATGAGCAAACGTTCAATTCCCATTGCAAAGCCGAGCGAGGGAGTAGGCTGTCCGCCAAGCTCGGAGATAAGTCCGTCATATCTGCCGCCGCCGCAGACTGTGCTCTGTGCGCCGATACAGTCCGTCACAAATTCAAATACCGTGCGTGTGTAATAGTCAAGACCACGGACTATAGTCGGGTTGACGGTGTAGTCAACGTCGGCTGCGTCCAGAAACGTTTTTACTCTCTCAAAGTGATCCGAGCAGTCGCCGCAGATGTATTCCAGAACCGTAGGCGCACCCTTTGCGATCTCGTGACAAGCCTCGTTTTTGCAGTCGAGTATTCTCATCGGATTTCTGTCGAGTCTTGAAAGACAGGTAGGACAGAGCTTGTCCTTGTAGCCCTCAAAATAACTCTTCAGAGCCGCCGTGTAATTCTTGCGGCAGTCCTGACAGCCGATCGAATTTATTTCAAGATTAATATTCTGAATTCCCAGTCTCTCGAAAACGCTTGAAGCGGCACAGATCATCTCTGCGTCTGCCTTTGCGTCGGCAGCTCCGTAGGTTTCCATACCGAACTGGTGAAATTCTCTCTGTCTGCCTGCCTGAGCCTTTTCGTAGCGGTAGCAGGTCAGCATATAGTATGCCTTTACCGGCAGACCCTCATTATAAAGTGCGTGTTCGAGATAAGCTCTCGCCGCACCGGCAGTACCCTCCGGGCGAAGTGTGATGCTCTCTCCGCCTTTGGTATCGAATGTATACATTTCTTTCTGGACAACGTCAGTCGTTTCTCCGACGCTTCTGTTAAAAAGAACCGTATGTTCAAAAACAGGTGTGCGAATCTCTTTGAAGCCGAAGCTTTCGGCTTCCTTTTTCATAACATTTTCTACAAACTGCCATTTGTAGCTGTCACGGGGGAGGATATCCTCGGCTCCCTTGACCTTTTTTGTTAAAACTCCCATATTATTCTTTCCTCCAAAACTTTTATTTCCTCAAAACAAAACTGAATTTTAATTTAAAAACTGTGATTTCTGACAGCAGTTCTGTGTCCGACAGGAGTCAGGCAGAGAAAAGCTGAATGGTATTTCATAACTTGAAATTAATGATTGCGCATAACATCACGCCAGTCGAGGTCGCCTCTCTCAAGACCGTGAATGAGAACCTCGGCGGTTGCGATGTTTGTTGCGACAGGAATGTTGTGCATGTCGCAGATCCTGAGAAGATTCATATCATTGGGTTCATGAGGCTTCGGATTAAGAGGATCTCTGAAGAAGAGAAGCATATCGACTTCATCACAGCCTATTTTTGCGCTGATCTGCTGACCGCCGCCCTGTGAGCCGCTCAGAAATTTTACGATTTTCAGACCTGTTGTTTCCGAAACAATTTTTCCCGTAGTACCGGTTGCACAGAGATTGTGTCTGCTTAATATTCCGCAGTAGGCAATGCAAAACTGTACCATTAATTCTTTCTTTGCATCATGTGCTATCAATGCAATATTCATAATATTTTCCTCCCGATATATATAGAAATTTTGATGTCAGACGTTAGCGTATCAGTGTATAAACTATTTAATAAGAAGAGGTTCAATACGCCCCTGAAGTCTCGATGAAATTCTTGACAGAGTTTTCATTGCGGGACAGGTGAAATCACCGCTTTTTCCCGACTGAATGGCGGCAGCCAATGTGTAGTCCTCCGGAATGATTCCGATGAGCTGAAGCGTAGTGATATCTATTATTTCGTCAAGATCTTCATAGAGTCCCATTTTCCGGAAAGTGCTTTTGCTGAAGCGGTTTATTATCAGACGTATGTCGTCAATGCCGCAGTCCCGGAGCTTCCCGGCGACATTCTGACCGCCCCGGATACTCGTGGGTTCCGTATTAACGACGACCAGCGCTCTGGTTGCCGGAAAAGCCGCCGCTTCGAATCCGCTTCCGACACCTGCCGGTGAATCGATGATAATATAATCGAATATATCCGAAACGCCTTCGACAAGCTGACCCAGAACATGGGGAGCAATCTCGTCATAGGCGTTGAGCGGTGCAGGCATAAGAAAAAGCCCTTGCTTTCCCGGACAGGGGTAAACTGTGTTCTCGACGGTACAGCTTCCGCTCACTGCGTCGGCAATATCAAAAACAAGATTCTGAGTAATACCGAGCATTATGTCGAGACCTCGCATGCCGCTGTCACAGTCGATCAGAAGCACTTTGTAGCCCTCGTTTGCGAGGACTGTTCCGAGCCCCACGGTTACTGTTGATTTTCCGGTACCGCCCTTTCCTGAGGCAATAACAATTATGTCTTTCATTGCAACCCTTCTTTTCAAGCACGAAAAAAGCATAGTTTTCACAATATCAAACTATCCAAATTCTCATTATATATTGTACCATATTTTTAGCAATCCGTCAAAGAAAATAAGAAAATTTATATACAAACTTAATCACTATTTAATGGTCAATTTGAATAAAAAACATGTGATTTCAATATAATTTATACATTCTCTCGGGTTAAAATGAATAAAAAGAGGTGAATTGAAAATGATTTTTTATTTTTGAGTGATAGGAAAGAATGAGTGTTACGTTTTTTTAATCAGTTAAGATTTTATCAGCATAAAGTTTTTGACGCACTTTTTTCAAAAGGCGCCCCGAAGGAAGTGCCCTTGGGGTATGCGCAGGTTCCAAGGGCAGCGCCCTTGGTCGCCGAAGGCATAATCTTGCCCTTTGCAAGGGTGAATTTCCAAAACAGTCCGGCGGACTGTTTTGGAAAGAGGGGCGCTTTGGCAGAAAGCGTCCCTACCTGAAGATAAAAACAAGTTCTCCTCGCCGCTCCAAGGCGACTTGATCAAGTATGTTTTAAAACTGCCCACATATTTTTTACTCATGCAAAAACCGTGGAATCGCATTAAAAAAGACTTGACAAAAATGGGGAATGAGTGTATATATATTCTATATATAAATTTTCAAAGATTATAATGAGGAGTGTTATAAGATGTCCGATGACGGTTCGGAAAAACGAGACAGGAAAAAGGGAAAGACGAGTTTTGCTGACTTTCTGGGGATAAAGCGAAAGGAAGTTACGGAAGAAGAAATACTGGATCTGATTGATGCCGGTGAGGAAAGCGGGACGATAGAGGAACATGAGAAGAGCAGAATCGAAAATATTTTTGATTTTTCCGACCGTTCTGTGAGCGATATCATGACGCACAGAATCGATATCACGGCGCTTGAAGACACCGCCACTCTTGATGAGACGGTTAAGCTTGCGATAGAAACCGGGTATTCGAGAATACCGGTTTATCATGAGGATATAGATAATATTACAGGCGTTCTTTATGTGAAGGATCTTTTGCGTTTTGTGTGCGGTGAGGTCAAGGATAAGTTCAGCCTTAAGGAGATTGTCAGAACGGTTCCGTTCGTTCCGAAGAGCAAAAACTGTGAAAAGCTGTTTGCGCTTATGACGGAGCAGAAGGTTCAGATGGCTGTTGTTGTGGACGAGTACGGCGGTACGGAAGGACTTATCACGCTCGAGGATCTTGTCGAAACGATTCTCGGAAATATCCAGGATGAGTTTGACGATGAGGACGAAAGCATAAAACGACTCGGTTTAAATGCATTTTCCGTTGACGGACTGACGCTTGTCGAAGACGCCGAGAAGCTCATCGGGGAATCGCTGAATGCTCCGGACGAATGTGAAACGCTTGCCGCTTTTATACTTGACAGTCTCGGTCGCATTCCGCAGCCCGGCGAACATCCCGTCGTCAATATCGGACACATAACTCTGACCGTTTCCGAAATCGAGGACAGAAGGATATCAAAGGTACTGATTGTAAAGAATAAGTAGAAAGAATGCACCCCTGACGGAATTTTTCCGACAGGGGTGTTTTTGTCTAATGAAGCAGTGTTATTTTATGTTTTATAAATCAATCTTTTCAAATTTTTTAATGGACGAATTCATTGAGATGATCGTGCCGATTACATACAGTGCAGCGGCTGCCCCAAGAATTCCTGCCTGGATAAAAACTGCGTCTCCTCGGACTGCGTTGAGGAATTCAAGCCCCGGAATATGATGAAGCGTTTCGGCAACGCAGACTGTCAGCATTGCAGCTATGGCGAAAATTACGAATACTTTTCCGTAATAATATGCTGTTTTGAAAAAGCCGCCTATGAATATGATGTTGAACAGCATAAAAATAATAAGAACAAATGCAAGATAAGTCAGATTTGCACTCAGCAGAACGTTTTCCGCATAAACCTTTACGTCACTCAGAAGCGTCATTCTGATTATTACGACGGCTGTGCCGATAAGAAAGCTTATCATCTGAATACATACACAAAAAAGATATCTCACTTTCACAATATCTTTCTTGTTGATAGGGAGAAGAACAGTATAAAGAACGTCGTTGTACTCCCTTGCGAACTGGAAGGTTATCTGTATTCCCAAACAAACGAAGAATGCAGAAACAAGTATCGGATATCCGGGGATAAACGCCATGAGCGCAAAGGCGGTGAAAAGATATGTTACTGCGCCTGCTGTGAGTGTGAATTCCTTTTTTAAAAGTTCTTTCATGTTTTAAATCTCCTCCTTTTCGAGATGTACCATAATGGATTCAAGCGTCGGCATAGCAACAGCCGAACCGTCAAACCTGCCGCTGTCGGCTTCGTTAATCAGAGCCGTGGCTCCGTTCTTCGTTCTGCTGACTCCGAGGAAGGATTCGTCGTCGGATTTTTTTCCGTTTCCTTCAAGATTTACGATACGGTAGCTGCCGACAAATTCATCGAGAGGAGCGGTTTTTATGATTTCGCCGTTTTTTATGTATGTTATTGAGTCTGCGCACTTTTCAAGGTCGGAAGTGATGTGCGTTGAAAAAAGAACGGAAACGCCTTTTTCCGCAAGGCTCAGGAATATTTCAAGAAGCTCCTCTCTTGAAACAGGGTCGAGACCGCTCGTAGGCTCGTCCAGTATCAGTAGCTCTGCGCCGTGGGAAAGCGCCAGCATCAGGTGAAACTTGACCTTCATGCCTTCGGAAAGGTCGCTGAGCTTTTTGTTTTCGTCAGGCGAAAAAACAGAGAGATAGCGGCGGTACTGTTCGTCGCTCCAGTTTTTGTAAAAGCATTTTGTGACCTTCACAATGTCCTTTATTGTTTTGTTCCTGTAATAGCTGATTCCGCCGACAGCGTAGCCTATTCTCTGTTTGATATCCTTTTCTTTTCCATCAAAAGGAACTCCGAAAAAATCAACTTGACCGCTGTCGGGATGAACCAGGTTCAGGATCGATTTTAGGGTGGTGGTTTTTCCGGCGCCGTTTCTTCCTATGAATCCGCGGATCTCGCCCTTTTCTATCGAAAAGCTCACATTTTTCAGGCTGAATTTTTCATAGCTCTTGCAAAGATTTTTTATTTCCAAAGTGTTCATATATTACCCTCCGTAAGAAAAGTATGAAAAGTATAACTTGTTACTACTGATTATACTATATTTATCCTGAAAGGTCAAGATAAATATTATTTTTTGAAACGGTTTTTATATGACAATCTTTTAATGACGATGTTGGTTTATTTAAATTTGGAATTTTTTTTATTTCTGTTGTTTCCTTTTCATAATTATATTTTCACAATTTTGAGATGTTTTACAGGAAAATATAACAAGGAAATCATCTCAGATGAAACTTTTGTCATATTTAGCAATATGCTTTAAATGTTCCGATTTTTATGGTATAATTAGCCGTATGTAGATTAGAATGGTGTATTATGTAGTACGTATCTGATCTTAATTGTATTTGTATTGGACAGAAAACCTGTGTGAATCATGTCGAAAAAGGAGATATTAAATCGTTTTTCGGGTTTTCCTTTCAATATATGACAGACGATATACTTGGTTAGATCGGTATAAATTGCGGTTCATTAAAAAAGTTTTTAATTTTTCAAGAAAAGAAATACGAACAAAACCGCAGAACGGGGTTATTTTATTTATGAATGAACAAAAACAAAGGAACAATGACATCATAGTCGGTCGGAACCCGGTTTCCGAGGCTGTCAGAAGCGGAAGGCCGATTGAATCGATTCTTGTTGCAAGGGGCAGCAAGAACGGTACGGTGTCCGTGATACTGGCGAAGGCAAGAGAAAAGGGCATAGTTATCAAAGAGGTCGATTCGAAGAAGCTGGACTATATGAGCGGCGGCGCCGTTCACCAGGGCATAGCCGCAATCGCAGCGATAAAGGATTATTCCACGGTTGAGGATATTCTTGAAACCGCGAAAACCAGAGGAGAAGATCCTTTTATAATAATTCTCGACGAGCTTGAGGATCCGCACAATCTCGGTGCCGTCATCAGAACTGCCGAATGCGTCGGCGCTCATGGTGTTATTATTTCTCAGAGAAGAAGCGCGGGCCTTACGTATTCGGCAGGAAAGGCTGCGGCAGGCGCAGTCGAATATGTCAAGGTCGCAAGAGTCGTAAATATTCCGAATACCATAGACAAGCTCAAGGAGCAGGGAATATGGGTTTACGGCGCAGATATGAACGGAGGTCTTTATACCGAAACCGACCTTACCGGTCCGGTTGCCGTTGTAATAGGAAACGAAGGAAAAGGAATAGGGCCTCTTGTTCTGAAAAAATGTGACGCCGTCGTTTCTCTTCCGATGCACGGAAAAATAAATTCGCTTAACGCTTCAGTTGCCGCAGGAATTCTTTCCTATGAGGTTCTGAGACAGAGAAGTGCCAAACTGAAATAATTTATAGACTGCAAATTTTGATTGTCAGATATTTCAAATATATTATAAAATGTATTTTTTATAAATTTCGAAAGGGGTGAAATGTGTGTCTGATCGTGACGATATTGATGTAATAGACAATGCGGTATCCGCAAAGTCCGGTTCCGAAAGCGTAAAGCCCGAGGATTATACAAATTCAAATAATAAGTTTAATCAAGCAATACGTCAAAATCCCCTTACACACTCAGGTGAAAAATCGGAAAAACCGGGTATTTTCGAAAAATTGAAACGTGCGTTTTCTACTGATGAAACACCAAACGATGATGTATCCGATTCGGAAGAGCAGGCTGACGAAGGTCTGATAGATGACGGCGGAAGTGTTTTTGGCAGCTTTGTAAACAGATTCAAACGCAACCAAGAGAACGTCGGAAACGATACCGAATCCGATGAGACGGATATAGAGGAAATTATAGATTCAGTCATAAGCGCCGAAGACGAAACGGAAGCGGAAGAGCCGGATATTAAAAAAGATGATTTTGATCCCGAAGAGGAAGAAGAATTCAGGATGATCAGCGCATTCCTTGAAGGGGAGGAATATATTCCCTCCGAGAGCGGAAAGCCTGAATTGAGTTCCGAAAACAATAACAAGCCGGAGGAATCCGATTCTCAGTCAGAGAATAACGAAGAGAATATTGAGCCCGTGGCTGAAACGGAAATCAGCCAAAAGAATGAAGAGCCTGAGACCCCACCGGAAGACAGCGTAAAGTCGGGGGATGAATCGGAAAAGAACGATACGGAATCGGAAGAATATGACGTCCGTGACGCTCTCGAAAACGAAAAGACAGAGTTTGATGTTCAGGACGCACTCGAGAACGAAGAGGCAGAATTCGACGCTCAGGACGCTCTCGAAAACGAAGAGGCAGAATTTGACGCTCAGGATGCATTTGAAACCGAATTTGTAATGATAGATATTGACGATGAGGAATCTTCGGAAAAGCCGGACGAAATTAAGAATCCGGAAGATACCTACGGTGAAAAAGAGTCCGTATCGGTAAATGAACAAATCCCTGAACCAAAGGGAACAGATGAAAATCCGGACGGAATTTCGGCTGAGGAGAAATCGGAAAAGGATATATCCGAAGTTTCGGACGAACCGAAACCGGTGCCGGAAAATTCTCAAGACAGCATTGATCCGGAACCGGAAAAAGAAAATAAGGAAGATACTCAAACCAAAAAGGACGATAAAGAGTCAGCGGAATCCGTTGACGGAGCGTCGAAATCGGAGAAGAAATCCGCACCCGACGAATATGAAGAAGACGACGAGGAGTTTCAGTTTGACGATGATTTTGTTTTTGACGAATCCGACGATGAAGAGTTTAATGAGCTGACAAACATTGATTCCGCCGACGATTTAAACAACCCGGACAATATCATTGAAGATACACCAAAAGCTCGGCAAGAGTCGGCGCCTGAAAAATCGGAGGAAGCTTCTTCCGGAGAAAATACGGAGAAATCCGAAAACAACGAAAATTCCAAGTCCGAAGAGAACGAGGAAAAGAAAACGGAAACGGCAGAAACCGAAAGCAAAAATTTCGATCACGGTGCGGTTTCCGACGCTGTGAATTCCGAAGAAAAAACACAGAATGCCGAAGAGCTTTCAAAGAAAGAAAAATCTCCGGAGAATGAAAAAAGCGAAGAGCCCGTAGAATCAAAGGATTCCGAGCCTGTTGGAAATTCGGAGAAGTTTGTTGATATTTCTTCAAACAGCGATAAACCCGAAGTGCAGACTGATACAAAACAGAAGAAAAACAATCCGTTCGTGAAGTTCAGAAGCCTTTATTCCAGAACAAAGAATAGACTTTTTGAGATGTGGAATGCGAAAGAGGAAGAACCGAAGAACGAAAAGAAAATCGAATCCGAAAAGCCGGATGCCGTTTTAAAAACCGAGCCTCTCAAGGAGGAAGAAAAAACGGTTTCACAGGAGAATACTGCCGATGATATCAACGTCGTAACGGAATCGGGTAATGCGGCCGAAGTTGAAAAGAGTGTTGAAAACAAAAACAATTCAGCTCCGGATGCTGTTTTTGAAAGCGATTCCGAAGAAACTCCGGCTGAAATTAAAGAAATCTCCGGCGAAGAATTTATAGATATATCGGATACCGAAAATTCCGCGGAAGATAAATTGACCGGGGATGAAACAAAATCATCGAACGTCATTCCGATGACGGTTATCAAAAATGAAAACAAGCCCAGAACCGAACTCGACGTTGACAGAATGAGAGAGTCTCTCAATGTTATTGAAGGAGAGAAAAACGTCTCCGAACCTGATATTCTCACTGAGGAACAGAAGCGTCAGTCGGAGCTTAATCAGAAGGTTCTGGAAAAGGTTAAACAGTACGAGGATGAAACCGCCGAAAAGCGTGAAGAGCTGAGAAAAGCAAGAGAAGAGCGCTCTGCCAAGGCTTATGAAAAGGCTTTCGGTACGGTTGACCCGATAACGGAAATCGAGATTACAGACTACATAGTTCCGGGAATATTCGATGAAATCAAGGTCAAGGCAGGAAAGTTCACCGAATCGGTAAGAAGTGAATACGAGTTCTATGTCGGATACTCAAGACTTAAGAATGTGGCGAAAAAGCAGGCTAAGATTGAGCCTGCCGACAGTGTTCCGAATTCCGGAGACCAGTCGGGAGCTGCTGCTTCATCGGAGAAGAACGAAACCAGATATGAAGATTTTGCCGATGACAGATTTGCGAAGAGCCGTGACCGCCTTGACAGTATTTCAAAGCGCCTCGATTACAGGGATTCAAAGCACCCCGTTACAATCGAGTACAGAAGCGAAGAAGATGCGTCAAAGGTAAGGAGTTATCTCCAGAAAGAATATAAACAGGCTAAGCTGCAGTGGAATATCGCTCTTGCACTTACGTTTGTAATGTTTGTTGTTTCGTGCTTTGCCGGAAAATTCACTATCGGAGCCGGGGAGACTGCAAAGGACAGTTCGGAAAGACTTTTTGCTTTCCTGAATATAGTTATTTACGGAGCAATGCTCTACAATTGCAGGGACATAATTGTAGGCGGTCTGCTTCCGCTTAAGAAGATCAGATCGAACTCCGACACGGGAACTGCGGTTGCGGCAGCGGTAACGGCTATACAGTCGCTTATTGCGCTCATCGCACCGTCACCGTTCTTAAGACAGGGACTTAATGTATATACTCTTCTCGTGATGCTTGCACTTTCGGTGAATGCATTGGGAAGAAATATGAATGCCCACAGAATAGTTTCCAACTTCAGATTCGTTTCCGATTCGTCACAGAAGTATACCGGAAAATTCTTCCACGACCAGAGAATGGTTGCGACGCTTCTTAGCGGTACGAGAAACGACAAATCGGAGCTTGTGTTCCAGAAGAAAACATCCTTCCTGAAGCACTTCGTGAAGCTTTCGTATTCGTCTGATCCGGGAGAGGATCTTGCCGACAAGTTCTCTCTTCCGACGATTGTCTTCTCTGTGATAATCAGTATTGTTTACGGCTTTATTGCGAAAAGCTTTTTGGATGCGGTTTCCGTACTCTGCGTAATGCTTTGCGCTGCCGTTCCGATGTGTGCGAAGGCACTGGGCGCTATTCCGCTTCATAAGCTTGCGAAGAACTCTCTTGCAAATCAGTCAATGGTGGTAGGTTATCAGGCTGTTGACAATTTCTCCGAGAGCGCCGCTGTTATGATTGATGCGAAGGAGCTCTATCCTGAGGGTTCGGTTCATCTCAACGGAATCAAAACATTCGACTCGAGAAGAATCGATGACGCAATGCTTGCGGCTGCTTCCGTAATTATTACGGCAGGTGGAGCAATGGCGGGAATGTTCGACGGAATTATTCAGGGAGACAAGCAGGAAAACCTTCCGACAGCCGAAGGCGTAATGTACGAGGACGGAAAGGGTCTCATCGGTTGGGTGAACAATGAAAGAATATTTGTCGGAAACAGAAGACTTCTTCTCGCTCACGGAATTGAACCCATGACGGAGGATTACGAGGACGAGCAGAAGGACGGCGGAAACGAGATACTTTATCTTGCGTGTGCCGGCGAGTTGGTTGCGATGTTTATAGTAGGATACAGTGCAAACCGCAGGGTTGCGGATGCACTCAGAAGAATGGAAGCAAACGGCATGAGCCTGCTGATAAGAACGACGGATGTAAATATTACCGCCGACAGAATCGCAAAGGATTTCGGTGTTTCACACAGAAGCATTAAAATTCTTGAACAGAAGAATTCCAATGTTATCCGTGATGAAATGATAGGCAAGGAAAAGGCATCTCCTGCATTTATCGCAACAAAGGGCGGAGTTACTTCGTTCGGCCGTGCGGTAAGCGGATGCATTCAGACCAAGAGGAATATATCGCTTTCTCTTGCGGTTCAGATAGTAGGAGTTTTGCTGGGACTTCTTATAGTTACATTGATAGTGCTGTTTGCAGGCGTTCATCATATTGGAGCAATTCAGCTGTTCATGTTCTATCTGTTCTGGGTAATCGCGGTTCTTGCCGCACCGCCTATCATACAGAAAATACAGAAATATTGAATCCGAATAATAGAAATGAAATCTCAGGAATCCGATGGATCCTGAGATTTTTATATGTCGGAAAGTTGACTAAAAGACAATTATATGTATAATAATATATGGACTTATAATTTTCTGCATTTTGCGGAAATATGACATAAATAACCGATTTCTGAACCGGGGTGACGATTTGTGTCAGGAAAAAAGTCCGAAATTGGATTTAAAAAGAGAGGTTTAAATAATGGAAATAGCACCGTCGTTTTTGTCATGTGATTTTTCGAGACTCGGCGAGGAACTCGTGAGAATGGATAAGGCTAAAGCCGATTATATACATCTTGATGTTATGGACGGACATTTCGTTCCGAATATTACTTTCGGAGCACCTGTCATTAAATGGGCAAGACCGTATACAAAGCTTCCGTTTGACGTTCATCTTATGATAAGCGAACCGCACAGATATATTAAGGATTTCGCCGATGCAGGTGCAGATATTATTACTTTCCACGTTGAATGCGACAGCGATATCGAAGAGACGATAGATCTTATCAGAAGCTATGATATAAAGCCCGGACTTGTTATAAAGCCGAACACTCCGGCAAGCGCTGTTTTTCCTTATCTTGAAAAGCTCTGGATGGTTCTTGTGATGACTGTTGAACCTGGATTCGGAGGTCAGTCGTTTATGGGAGATATGCTGCCTAAGGTTAAAGAGATCAGGGACTACGCAAAAAGCATCGGAAAGGATATCATAATCGAGGCGGACGGCGGTATTAACGGTGACACGATTGCGGAATGCGCAGAAGCCGGAATTGATATATGTGTATCGGGTACAGGAGTTTTCAAGGCAGACGACGCAGCGAAAGCGATTGCGGACCTTAAAGCAGAATGTAATTGATTAAAATTCACTCCGAAAAGGACTGAATTCTGCCTTCGGCGAGCAGGGACGCTGTCCCTGCACCCTGCAAGCCTTTTGAAAAAGGCTTGAGCGAAAACTTTAATATTGAAAAAAATTAAAGCACAAGGATTTTTCCCTGTGCTTTTCTTGTTATTGTTCTTCATCTTTTTTGGGAGGAAAATCGAGATTTTTATACTAATTTTCAATTAAAACCTTTAAAAGATTTTCGAGGATAATTTTTGCAAGACAAGGAAGAGCTCGCAGGCAGGCTGTCGTTTGTCTTGCAGCAATGACGCAGTATTGCATAAATTAGACCGAAAAGATTTAAGGCAACACCGCACAAAGACCGCCTGACGGTACCCCAAGGGCATTTGCAG
>CAMHNT010000001.1 GCA_946186535.1 uncultured Clostridia bacterium | reverse complement strand
CAGGTCGAGTTGCGCCGGCGAAGCCAAGTGCCCTTGGGGTACAGCGCCCTCGTGGGATATTAAGGGCTAATCCCTTAACAAAATATTACTCCTGAAAAATGCCGCACTGTGGCATTTTTATAAAACCATTTGCTCATTTATAGCATTAAAATAAAACAACGTTTCGAGAGGGGTATTGAGAAATGGCATATACAGTCGGAATTGTCAGCCTTGGCTGTGCAAAGAACCGTGTTGACGCCGAGATGATGCTTTTTACGCTTCGTCAGGCAGGATACAAAATCGTTGAGGACGTCGCTATGGCGGACGTCGCTATCGTCAACACATGCGGTTTTATTGAGAGCGCAAAGCAGGAAAGTATTGACGAAATACTGGAGCTTGCGCTGCTTAAAAAAGAAGGAAAAATAAAAGCTATCATCGCAACGGGATGTCTTGCCGAAAGATACAGAGATCAGATGATGAAGGAGCTTTATGAGATAGACGCCGTAGTCGGCATCGGCGGAAACGTGGATATCGCAAGCGTTGTCGCAAAGGTTCTCGAAAAAGAAAAGGTTGAGACTTTCCCAGACAAGCGTCAGCTGCCGCTTGAGGGAGGAAGAATTCAGAGTACGTCGTACTATTATGCGTATCTAAAAATAGCCGAGGGCTGCGACAACAAATGTACATACTGTGCGATACCGATGATAAGAGGCCGCTACAGAAGCCGTGAGACGGAGAATATCGTTGCCGAGGCGAAGCAGCTTGCCGAAAACGGCGTAAAGGAGCTTATCGTTATCGCTCAGGATACTACAAAGTACGGCGTTGATCTTTACGGCGAATACAGGCTTGCGGCGCTTCTGAGAGAGCTATGTAAGATTGACGGTATTGAATGGGTGAGAGTTCTTTACTGCTATCCAGAATGTATTACCGATGAACTTATCGATGTTTTTGCGACGGAGGATAAGCTTCTGAAATATATAGATATGCCTTTGCAGCACTGTGACGGTGCAGTTTTAAAGAGAATGTGCAGAAAGGGAAATCGCGAGGAGCTGACGGAACTTATTAAAAAGCTCAGAGAGAGAATTCCGGGACTTGTTCTCAGAACGACATTTATCACGGGATTCCCCGGAGAGACGGAGGAGCAGTTCACGGAGCTTTCCGAGTTCGTGAACGATATAAAATTCGAAAGAATGGGTTGTTTCCCATATTCCCAGGAGGAGGATACGCCTGCGGCAAGAATGCCGAATCAGATTGACGAAGAGGTCAAGGAACGCCGTGCGGAAATTCTCATGGAACAGCAGCAGTTCATCATGGAGAAATACAACGAAGCTCTGCTCGGAAAAGAGCTTGAGGTTCTCGTTGAGGGATTCGATCGCTATGCCGAGTGCTTCTTCGGAAGAAGTAAGGCGGATTCGCCCGACGTTGACGGAAAGGTGTTTTTCACATGCTCCGACGCAAAGCCGAGAGAGGGAGACATAATCAGAGTCAGGGTCGATGATTTCCTCGACTGTGACCCGATCGGCGAGATGCTTTACTGACAGAGACCGGAGCTGTCCGATTAGATATGGCTTTTTAAAAATATAAATAAGCAAATTTTCAAATTGCACAAAAAGTTGAAAAGAGGACGGTTACAGTTTTTGCCAGGCTTTTTTCAAAAAGCTTGCGTGGATATCGAAAATGAATGGGGGAGCAGAATTGAATTTACCTAACAAACTTACTCTTTTGAGAATTATTTTGGTGCCGTTTTTCGTAGTGTTTCTTTTGCTTGAGAATATACCGCATCATTATCTGATAGCGCTGATAATATTTGCGGTCGCATCTATTACGGATATGCTCGACGGAAAGATTGCGAGAAAATATAATATGGTCACCGATTTCGGAAAATTCGCCGATCCGCTTGCGGACAAGATCCTCGTTATTTCGGCGTTCGCATGTTTCATTCAGCTGAACATTGTTAATGCGGTTTTTATAATCCTCGTGCTTTTCAGGGAGTTTACCGTTACGTCGATAAGGCTTGTTGCGGTTGAAAGCGGTAAGGTAGTCGCCGCAAATATCTGGGGCAAGGCGAAGACGGTAAGTCAGATGATCGCGATAATTGTCGTGCTTCTAAGCGGCTATATTCTGGAGCTGTTTTCAATGGGCGTTTTTAGTGCGCCGGCTGAAACAATTTCGAGTATGCAGAATATAATGAATATTGTCAATCAGTCGCTTCTCTGGATGTCGGCTGTGCTGACGGTTGTTTCGGGCGTGATTTATATTAAGGATAATTTTGAGTTTATTAAGAATGCGAAGTAATAAACTATAAATGAGCAAATATGAAAATTGCGTAAAATGTCTGAAAGAGAACCGGTAAAGTTTTTGCCCAGCTTTTTCAAAATGCGCCCCGAAGGAAGTGCCTTTGGGGTACTGGCGGAGTCAAGAGGCAGAGACGGCGACGGAACACCAAAGGTGTTCCTATTGCAGTGCGGTGTTTTTTTAAGGGCGAAGCCCTTAACATCATATTACTTCTTAAAAATGCATTGCACAAATATTCAAAAAATGTCTTGACATCATTTTTATAAAGTGATACAATAAAAATTACAATTTAACATAAAACCGTTGAGGCGAAGATAAAAATAAGAAAAGAACGCACAGAGAGCTCGGGGTGCTGGGAACCGGGCGGTTACTGCTTATTAAATGGGTCGCTGAGGGCATAGTCAAAGGCTTTTCCGCATATGCTTTTAATGCGGACAGTGCCGAGTATTCTATGACGTGTTGGCTTACGTCAGTAGCCGGAAATATGTCAGTATTTCGCAGAGTGTACGGCTTTTCGCCGTAAATCAAGGTGGCACCACGGGTGAATTATTATCCGTCCTTGACAGATTTTTTACTATCTGTCGGGGACGGTTTTTTTGTCGTTCTCCGACAATTACAGGAGGTTATCAATATGAGTTTTTATCCGTTAAAGGAAGAAATCTTTAAGCTTGCAGAAAGCGGAGAATTCAGGTCGGTTCCGTTGACTTTCACAGAAAAATGCAGCATTTCCGAAATCGAAATTTACAGGATCCTGAAAAATATCAGTCACAATGTTTTCATTCTCGATTCGGCAGAGAAAAATACGCCGAACGGCCGCTATACATTTTTAGGCTTCGACCCGAGTCTGGAGCTTACATGCAGAAACGGCAGCGTCAGACTTCGTTCGGGAACAGACCTGACCTTCGAGAACTCTGACCCTAACTTCTATATCCGGAAAATTCTCGATGAAAACAAGTCTCCGAAGATTGAAAATCTTCCTCCGTTCACGGGCGGTCTGGTCGGCTACTTCGCTTTTGATTATATTAAATACAGCGAACCGCAGCTTAATTTCGATATTCTCGACGAAGAGAATTTCTGTGACGTTGACCTTATGCTTTTTGACAAAGTCATCGCCGTTGACAACGAGAAAAACGAGATTATCTATATCGTAAACGTCAAGACCGATGACCTTGAAACAAGCTACAACAAGGCTTTGCTCGACCTTAAGGCTATGTCGAGGATACTTGCCGACGGTGAGACTAAGCGTGAGGAAAAGGGCAGACTCCTTGAGCCGCTCGCTCCGCTTTTTGACAAGGAAGCTTTCTGTGATATGGTTGAAAACGCAAAGCACAGAATCTTCGAAGGAGATATTTTCCAGGTCGTTCTTTCAAACAGAGTTGCCGCAAAATACGAGGGAAGTCTGTTCTACACATACTGCACGCTCAGGGAAACAAATCCTTCTCCGTATATGTTCTATTTCTCAAGCGACGACGTTGAAATCGCAGGCGCTTCTCCCGAAACTCTCGTGAAGCTTGAAAACAATACCGTTACGACGTATCCGCTCGCCGGAACACGTCCGAGAGGAAAAACGGAAGAAGAGGATATTGCACTTGAAAAGGAGCTTCTCGCAGACGAGAAGGAGCTTGCGGAGCACAATATGCTCGTCGACCTCGGCAGAAACGATCTGGGAAAAATATCGAAGTTCGGTACCGTAAGAGTTGACAAGTACATGAACATCGAACGCTACTCACACGTTATGCATATCGGTTCGGCCGTAAGCGGCGAGATCCGTGAGGACTGTGACGGACTCGACGCAATCGGAGCGGTTCTTCCTGCCGGCACGCTTTCTGGCGCACCGAAAATCAAGGCTTGTGAGATCATCAGCGAAAGCGAAAACAACAAGAGAGGCATTTACGGCGGAGCTATCGGATATCTTGCCTTCAACGGCGATATGGATACATGCATTGCAATTCGTCTTGCATTCAAGAAAAACGGCAGAGTTTTTGTCCGCTCGGGCGCAGGAATCGTTGCGGATTCCGTTCCCGAAAAGGAATATCAGGAATGCATAAACAAAGCTAAGGCGGTAGTCAATGCGCTTGAGGAGGCAGGAAAATGATTTTACTTATTGATAATTACGACAGCTTTTCATATAATTTATATCAGGCAATCGGTGCAATAAACCCCGATATCAAGGTTATCCGGAACGACGCAATGACGGTCGAGGAAATCGAAGCCCTGAATCCCTCTCATATTATTTTGTCCCCCGGTCCGGGAAAACCGTCGGACGCAGGAGTTTGCATTGAGACTGTAAAGAAGCTTTATGACAAGTTCCCTATCCTGGGCGTTTGTCTTGGACATCAATCGATATGCGAAGCATTCGGAGCGACCGTTTCATACGCAAAGAAACTTTTTCACGGAAAGTCGTCAATCGTGAAAATCGAAAAGGACGAAATATTCGAAAGCCTTCCCGAGAATATTCAGGTCGCACGCTATCATTCGCTTTCCGCACGGGAGGAAAATTTCCCCGAAAAACTTAATATCATAGCCGTGGCGGACGACGGCGAAATCATGGCTGTACGCCACAAAGACTATCCGGTTTATGGACTTCAGTTTCACCCCGAATCGATTTTAACGCCGGACGGCAATACAATAATCAAAAACTTTCTGGAGGTAACATCAAAATGATAAAGGAAGCAATTATCGATCTTTCAAACAAAAAAGACCTCGCACCCGAGGTTGTAGAACAGGTTATGGACGAAATCATGAGCGGTCAGACATCCCAGGTTCAGACTGCCGCTTATCTCACTGCTCTTTCGATGAAGGGCGAAACTATCGATGAAATCGTAGCGTCCGCAAGGGGCATGAGAAAGCACGCAACACAGCTTCAGAGCAGCAAAGAGCTTCTTGAAATCGTAGGCACGGGCGGCGACCGCTCGAATTCCTTCAACATCTCCACCACATCCTCAATCGTACTTGCAGCCGCAGGAATTAACGTTGCAAAGCACGGCAACCGTGCAGCGTCGAGCAAGAGCGGTGCAGCTGATGTTCTGGAGGCGCTCGGAGTAAATATCTCAATCACTCCCGAAAAAAACGAAAAGGTTCTCGATGAGGTCGGAATTTGCTTCCTTTTCGCACAGACATACCATGCGGCTATGAAGTACGTGGGTCCCGTAAGGAAGGAGCTTGCTATTCGCACTGTATTCAACATCTTAGGACCTCTCACAAACCCGGCAAGCGCAACAATGCAGGTTATGGGTGTTTACAGCGCTGACCTTGTCGAGCCTATGGCAAATGTGCTTTACAAGCTCGGCGTTACAAAGGGTATGGTAGTTTACGGAACAGACGGACTTGACGAGATTTCCGCAAGCGCAAAGACTCTTGTATGCGAAATAAACGGCGGCGACTTCAAGACATACGAGCTTGACCCGAGAGATTACTGCTTCGAGCTTTGCGACAAATCGGAGCTTGTGGGCGGAACTCCCGAAGAGAACGCACAGATTACAAGAGATATTTTAAACGGTGTCAAGGGCGCAAAGAGAAATGCGGTAGTTCTCAACGTTGCCGCAGGTTTGCACGTTGCAAAGGGTATTGATTTTGCATCTGCGGTAAAGGAGGCCGAGGAGACTATTGACAGCGGTAAGGCTCTCGCTAAGCTTGAGGAGTTCATTAAGGCTACTAATGAGTAATTTTTAAAGGTATTATGCTTACAAGGTGCATATATTTGATATGCCTTGTAGGCATGATTGGAGATATAATACTAAAAAATAATCAAAGATACAGAACAGGGTTAATGAAAAAATTACAGAGAGGTGAAGCACAGTGAATGAAACAATAAAGAATTTGATAGACCAAGCCGACAAGGCTATAAAGGAAGAACGCTTTGACGACCTCATGAATTTCTATACCGATGATGCGGTTCTTGTCGTAAGACCGGGACTGGAGGTTCAGGGCAAGGAAAAGATAAAAAACGCATTCATAAAAATTGCCGAGTATTTCAAAAACACCATTGAGCCTACTCAGGGTAAAATGCTGATGATTGAAGCAGGCGACACTGTTCTTGTTCTGTCGCAGACTCTTCTTGATGCGGAAAACAAGGAAACCTCCGAGTACAGTATGGAAAGACGTGCGACCTACGTTTACAGGAAGGTTGACGGAAAATGGCTTTGTGCGATTGACAATTCATACGGTACGACCCTGCTTGACTGATGGTGAATAAAACGTATGGAATATACAATAAGGGAAATGCGAAATGATGAGCTTCCGCTTCTGGAGGATTTTCTGTACGAAGCAATATTCATTCCCGATTGGTACACGGAAGAGGTTCCCAGAAGCATTATTTATGATGATCCTATGGTTTACAGTGCGATAAAGGATTTCGGAACACGACCCGATGATTACTGCTTAGTTGCAGAGGTTAACGGAAAAGTAATAGGAGCAGTCTGGGCGGCTGTTGCAAACGAGTATGGTCACATCGACGAGGAAACACCCTCCCTTTCAATCTCGCTCTTCAAGGAATACAGAGGTCAAGGAATTGGAACGGCTTTGATGACAAAAATACTCGAATACTTAAGAAACAAGGGATACAAAAAGGTTTCCCTCGGAGTAAACAAGAAAAACTATGCGGTAAGAATGTATGAAAAGGTTGGATTTGAAATTATAGGAGAGGGAGCGAATGAAACCGAATGGCTGATGATACATTGTTTTTAAGCGATAAAAACCCCGAATTCTGGGAGCTTCTCGACAAGCTTGCAGAAAGCTCGGAAATTGTCATAGACCGTCCGAAGGGTACAGCACACCCACGCTATCCCGACTTTATCTATGAGGTTGATTACGGATATCTGAAAAATTCAAGTTCGCCCGACGGCGACGGAATAGATGTATGGGTAGGCTCGGATAAATCACGAAATATAGACGCGGTTATCTGTACGGTGGATTTGCTGAAAAGGGATTCGGAGATAAAAATTCTGATCGGCTGTACCGAAGAGGAAAAACAGATCGTTTACGAATGTCATAATGATTCGGAATATATGAAGGGCGTTATGATAAGGAGGAACTAATATGATACTTGATGATTTAGCAAACTACGCAGAGGAGCGTGTTAAAAAGGACAAGGAAAAAGTAAGCCTTGATGAAATAAAGAAGCTTGCTTTATCTCTGCCAAAGGGTGAATTCCGATTTGAAAAAGCCCTGAAAAATCCGAAAGGCTCGGCTATCTGCGAGGTCAAAAAGGCTTCCCCCTCAAAGGGCATTATAAGCGAGGATTTCCCCTATCTTGAAATTGCCAAGGAATACGAAAGAGTCGGCGCCGACTGCATTTCATGTCTCACCGAGCCGAAGTGGTTTTTGGGAAGCGACGAGATCTTCAAGGAAATCCGCAGTGCCGTTACTATTCCAATGATACGCAAGGATTTCACGGTTGACGAATATCAGATATATCAGGCAAAGGTCATGGGTGCGGACGCAGTTCTGCTGATATGCGCTATACTCAGCGAGGATAAGCTCAGAGAATATCTCTCAATCTGCGACACGCTCGGAATTACCGCACTTGTCGAAACTCACGACAAAGAGGAAATCGAAACAGCCGTCAGAATCGGCGCAAGAGTTATCGGAGTCAACAACCGCAATTTAAAGGACTTCACTGTTAACTTCGACAACGCTCTGACTCTCCGTGAATTTATCCCCGAAAGTGCCGTATACGTTGCGGAAAGCGGCGTTTCGTCTCCCGAGGACGGCGCTCAGCTTCTGAAAAGCGGAGCGGACGCAGTGCTTATCGGCGAGGCTCTCATGAGAACCGACAGAAAGGGCGAGTTCCTGAAGAAAATGAGAGAGGGTCTGTAAATGGCAAAAATAAAAATATGCGGTCTTTCACGTGATGTCGACGCAGAATATGTTAACGAAGCAAAGCCCGATTATGTAGGTTTTATTATCGGCGTTCCGTTCAGCAAGCGAAATATCGATCATGACCGTGCAGAGCGCCTGAGAGGTCTTATAGATAAAAATATTCCGACTGTTGGAGTTTTTATCGATTATCCGATCGAGAGCATTGCAGAGCTTGTGAAAAACGGTATAATAAATATTGTCCAGCTTCACGGTTCGGAGAACGAGGATTATATAAAAAATCTTCGGAAGCTGATACCCGACACACAGGTCTGGAAAGCGTTCGTTATAAAATCCGACGATGATATTTTGAAAGCCGAAAAAAGCTCCGCCGACAAGGTTCTTCTCGACAGCGGAACAGGCTGCGGAAAGACGTTCGACTGGTCGGTCGTATCGGGGATAAACCGTGAATTTATACTGGCAGGAGGACTGAACAGCGAGAACATTCCGAAAGCCGTTAAGCAGGTCAGCCCATGGGCTGTTGATTTGAGCTCGGGGGTTGAAACGGACGGAGTTAAGGATAGGGAGAAGATTTTTGAGGCTGTTAAAACATTAAGAAACTGTTAATATTAAAGTTTCGCACAAGCCTTTTCAAAGGCTTGCGGTTTCCAAAGGCAGAGCCTTTGGTCGCTCGTCGCAACGAGCTAAACTCCTTTATTCTCCACTCAGCGGAGAATAAACTTTCACCTGAAACCAAGTTTGGGTGGGGGCGAACCTGCTGACAGTGGTTCGCCCCCATGGAAAAACTTACGGTTTAGACACTTTTAATTGCACAACAGGTTAACTTATAGCAATTTGTTCTCCCGATTTAGGGAACGCTCTCTGCCAGAGCGTTCCCTCTCCGAAAACAGTCCCCCGGACTGTTTTCGGCTTCACCCTTTGCAGAGGGCTGAACGCTAAGGTGTTTCGGCGGTTGCGACCGCCGACCAAAGGCTCTGCCTTTGGAATCCGCCAACTTTTGAAAAAGTTGGATCAAAACTTTAAATGGTGAAAAACTTGAATTATTAAGAGTAAATAAAAAGGAGCTGAAAATTATGTCAAACGGAAAATTCGGCATACACGGCGGACAGTATATCCCCGAAACACTTATGAATGCCGTTATAGAGCTTGAAGAGGCATATAATCACTACAAGAACGACCCCGAATTCAACAGAGAGCTCTCAACGCTTTTCAACGAATACGCAGGCAGACCGTCACGTCTTTACTATGCAGAGAAAATGACAAAGGATTTAGGCGGTGCGAAAATCTATCTTAAGCGTGAGGACCTTAATCACACAGGTGCGCACAAGATCAACAACGTTCTCGGACAGGCTCTGCTCGCAAAGAAAATGGGAAAGACAAGAGTTATCGCCGAAACAGGCGCAGGTCAGCACGGCGTTGCAACGGCTACGGCGGCGGCGCTGTTCGGACTCGAATGTGAAGTGTTCATGGGCGAGGAGGACACAAAGCGTCAGGCGCTCAACGTATACAAAATGCGCCTTCTCGGAGCAAAGGTCAACGCCGTAAAAACAGGCACGGCGACTCTTAAGGACGCAGTTTCCGAGGCCATGAGAGAGTGGACGAGTAGAATCTCCGACACACATTATGTTCTCGGTTCCGTCATGGGACCTCATCCGTTCCCGACGATCGTAAGAGATTTTCAGGCTGTTATCTCGAAGGAAATCAAGGAACAGTGTCTTGAAAAAGAAGGCAGACTTCCCGACGCTGTGCTCGCATGTGTCGGCGGCGGCTCGAACGCTATCGGTACTTTCTATAATTTTATTGAGGACGAGGGAGTTCGTCTCATCGGCTGTGAAGCTGCCGGAAGAGGAATCGACACATTCGAGACAGCCGCAACTATCGCAACCGGCAAGCTCGGAATTTTCCACGGCATGAAGAGCTATTTCTGTCAGGACGAATACGGTCAGATCGCACCGGTTTATTCGATATCCGCAGGTCTTGACTATCCGGGAGTAGGTCCGGAGCACGCATATCTGCACGACATCGGAAGAGCGGAATACGTTGCCGTAACGGACGACGAAGCAGTTAACGCTTTTGAATATCTTTCAAGAACAGAGGGCATTATTCCGGCAATCGAAAGCTCGCACGCAATAGCTCACGCTCTGAAGATAGCGCCGACAATGTCAAAGGATCAGATCATGGTTATAACTGTTTCGGGCAGAGGAGACAAGGACTGTGCCGCTATCGCAAGATACAGAGGGGAGGACATTTCAGAATGAGAACGGCAGACGCATTCAACAACAAAAAAGCATTTATATCTTTCATCACCTGCGGTGATCCGAACCTCGAAACAACCGAGGAAATTCTCCTCACAATGGAGAAAGGCGGAGTAGACCTGATTGAGCTTGGTATTCCTTTCTCCGACCCGACAGCCGAGGGCCCCGTAATTCAGGGAGCAAACATCAGAGCATTGTCGGCAGGAGTTACCACAGACAAGATATTCGATATGGTAAGAAGAGTCCGCCCGAAGCTGTCCATACCGCTTGTTTTTATGACGTATGCAAACGTTGTTTTTTCCTACGGTATCGAGCGTTTTGTGAAAACCTCGGCGGAGGTCGGAATGAGCGGAATTATTCTTCCCGACGTGCCTTTTGAGGAGAAGGAAGAGTTTGCGGCGGTATGCGAGCAGTACGGAATTGATTTCATCTCTCTCATCGCACCGACTTCCGACGACAGAATTTCAACTATCGCAAAGGACGCAAAGGGCTTCATCTACTGCGTTTCGTCGCTCGGCGTTACCGGCATGAGAAGCAGCATTACGACCGATATCGGAGCTATCGTCAAGAAGGTAAGAGAGAACACAGACGTCCCTGTCGCAGTAGGTTTCGGTATCTCAACGCCCGAGCAGGCCGCCGATATTTCAAAGAAGGCGGACGGTATTATTATCGGCTCGGCTATTGTAAAAATCATTGCTGAGCACGGAGAGGATTCCGTACCGTATGTTTATGATTTTGTGAAGAGCGTTAAGGACGCTATGGTTAATACATAACTTAACGCTTTATGCTATTAAAAACAATATTAAAGTTTTGATCCAACTTTTTCAAAAGTTGGCGGGCGACGGCGAAGCCTAGTGGTTTTACACCAGTGCATGGGGCAGAGCCCCTGCTCGCTCGTCGCAACGAGCGAAATTCCCTATGCTCCACTCAGCGGATGAGTGACGTCCCAAGAGGCAGAGCCGAAGGCGATAGCCGATTGGCTGACGGAACTTATGCTTTAGCTGTGGGGGCAGAATAAACTTTAACATGAGATAAAGTTCGGGTGGGGGCGAACCTGCTGACAGTGGTTCGCCCCCATAGAATTTCTTATGGTTTTAACACTTTTAATAGCACAACAGGTTAACTTATTATAAAAGTCAAAACCACCCGTTGTATGGGTGGTTTTGATTTTTGCCTATTTACTGTTTTTTTATTCTCAGAATCTCATCGAATATAGCCCCTGCGACTTCCTGCTTGCTCATGATATCAAGCTCTTTTATGTTGTTCTGGGTTATAAGGGTAACAACGTTTGTGTCTGTTCCGAACCCTGCGCCACGGGTTTTCAGATTGTTTGCGGCTATCATGTCAAGATTTTTCCGGAGAAGCTTTCCTCTTGAGTTTTCCACAAGATTTTCGGTTTCCATGGAAAAACCGCAAAGAAACTGCCGGCTCTTTCTCCTGCCAAGCTCCGCCAGAATATCGGGCGTTCTTTCAAGCTCGATAACAGCTTCACCGTCCGACTTTTTGATTTTATTGTCTGCGACGGTTTTCGGACGGTAATCCGCAACGGCCGCCGCCTTCACAACAATCGTGCTTTCCTCGAAGCGTGATGTTACCTCATCAAACATCTCCTGTGCAGTTGATACTTTTACAACGTCTACGAACATAGGTGGTTCTATGTCTGCGTGCGCCGTGACGAGCGTTACCTCTGCACCCCTGCGAGCTGCATTTTCTGCAACAGCATAGCCCATTTTTCCCGTAGAGTGGTTTGTGATGAAGCGAACAGGGTCGATAGGCTCACGGGTTGCGCCTGCCGTAACGAGAACTTTCTCGCCTGTCATGTCCTTTTCAAATGCACATTCTTTTAAAATATACTGTAGGAGAACGCTTTCATCGGGCATTCTTCCGTCTCCGATATCGCCGTTTGCAAGCATGCCGTTGTCGGGAGCGACTATCTCATATCCGAAATGAGCGAGCTTTTTGATGTTGTCCTGTACGATAGGATTGTGATACATATTGTGGTTCATTGCAGGCGACACAATTTTTTTGCACGGGCACGCCATGACGGTTGTGGTAAGCATATCGTCCGCAATGCCGTTTGCGATTTTTCCTATAACGTTTGCGCTCGCCGGGGCAAGCATTACAACATCGGATTTTTTCGCAAGAGCGACATGCTCGACGCTGTACTGAAAATTTCTGTCGAATGTATCAACAAGGCACTTGTTTCCGGTGAGACTTTCAAAAGTGATGGGGTTTATGAAATTTGTGGCATTTTGAGTCATGAGAACCTGAACATCGGCGCCGAGTTTTTTGCACATTCTCGCGAGGTTGGCAATTTTGTAGGCGGCAATGCTTCCGCTGACCGCAAGAACGATGGTTTTATTTTTAAGCATATTTTAATCCTCCGTGGTTTTATACAAATGCCGCATTGCGGCATTTTTTATGAGTAATATATCGTTAAGGGCTTTGTACCCAAGGGAAGGTTTTCGGAATGAGTAAAAAACATGTGAACAGTTTAAAAATATACTTGATCAAGTCGCCTTGGAGCGGCGAGAAAAGTTTGTTTTTTTACCTTGGGGAAGGGACGCTTTCTGCCAAAGCGTCCCTCTTTCAAAAACAGTCCGCCGGACTGTTTTTGAAATTCACCCTTGCAAAGGGCTGAACGCTAAGAGAGTTTCGCCGTCTACGGACGGCGACCAAGGGCGCTGCCCTTGGATCCTGCGCACTTTTTGAAAAAAGTGCGTCAAAAACTTTAACTGTTCTCTTTCAAACCTCTTTGTGTAATTTTCAAATTTGCTCATTTCTTATTATATTTTTATTTTATCAGAAAAATTTCAATAAAGCTATAGCTTTTCTTTAAATTTATTGGTATAATATCAAATGTACTGTATTGTATCCGATTTTCATATCGGAATGATAACAAGGAGGAAAAAATGTATAGTAAACAAAAAGACATTCGTTGGATGGTAAGTGTGGCACTTATGGCAGCTATTGTGGTTCTTTTGGCGAATACGCCACTTGGAATGATTCAGCTTCCGATTATTAAGGCGACAACGGTTCACATCCCGGTCATCATCGGAGCAATTCTGCTCGGTCCTCTCGCAGGAGCGATTCTGGGCGGAGTTTTCGGAATCTGTTCGATTGTCAGCAACACTATGGCGCCGACTCTGCTTTCCTTTGCTTTCTCGCCGTTTTTCAGTACTTCGGGTATTGTCGGCGGAATCAAGGCTGTTTGGATCGCTGTTGGATGCCGCATTCTTATCGGCGTTGCCGCAGGCTGGCTCTGGATCCTTCTCTCGAAAACAAAGCTTCCGTCACCTGTTTCTCTTGCGGTTACGGGATTTTTAGGTTCAATGGTTAACACCGTGATGGTTATGGGCAGCATTTATGTTCTGTTCGCTCAGCAGTATGCCGATGCGAAAGAGGTTGCTCTCAGCGCAGTTTTCGGTCTTGTTATGGGAACGGTTACTGCATCGGGTATTCCGGAGGCTATCGCTGCAGCGGTTCTCGTTACGGTTATCGGCGAGGCTCTCATCAAGGCTATGCCGAGAATTATGCCTGTGAAAAAAAGTAAGAAAACAGCCGAAACTCCGGCGTGATTTCGGTTTTAATAATTTTTGAAAACAGAAATGAGTAGGAATATGATTTTAGCAGTTGACATCGGAAATTCCAATATTGTGATCGGTTGTTTCGAGGGCGATGACGTTCTTTTCATCGAACGGCTTTCTACCAATCAGCAGTACACGGCATTGGAATATGTGATATCGATAAAAAGTATTTTGGAAATAAATAGTATTGACGTTGACGAAATAGAGGGGTGCATTATCTCGTCTGTTGTTCCGAGTGTGACCCAGACCGTGAAAGCGGCGCTTGAGCGTCTCACCGGCACAGAGGTTATGACCGTCGGTCCCGGAATCAAGACGGGGCTTAAGATTATGCTCGACAATCCGGCTCAGCTCGGAAGCGACAGAGTCGCAGACGCTGTGGCAGGAATAAACCTCTATCCCGTACCGCTCATTATCATCGACATGGGAACGGCGACTACCGTTTCGGTAATCGACAAGGACAAGAACTATCTCGGAGGAATGATTATTCCGGGTCTTAGAGTCTCCCTCGATTCGCTTACTCACAGAACGTCTCAGCTTCCTAAAATCGGACTTGAAGCTCCGAAAAAGGTGATAGGAGCTAACACGGTCGAGTGCATGAAGAGCGGCATAATCTACTATTCGGCGGCAGGAATCGACGGCGTTACTCAGCGCATCGAGGAGTCGCTCGGCGAGAAATGTACGATCGTTTCAACGGGCGGACTTGCTGCTAAGATTATTCCTCACTGCAAAAGGAATATCATAATCGACGAACAGCTTTTGCTGAAGGGATTAATGATTATTTATAACAAGAATAGAAAATAATTTCAGACTTATAGAAACATATTTTTATACAGTACAATTTCGAGGCAGTGTCTATTTGGCATTGCCTCTTGTTTTTTTTTGATTGAAAGCTTATATCCCGAGTGCATAATATGATATTATGGTTTGTTAAAAATAAATTGAATTTTGTTATAAAATAGTATTTTATTTACATTTTTCCTATTGCTAAAAAGGGTATCTTTATGATATAATTTAAGTTACCGAATTGTAATATTTTTTAGATGTATAAAAATGCATTCCGAACCGGTTTATGCTTCGGTTGGGTGAAGCTGAACAAGGATTTTCCCGGGACTGTTGATTGAAGAATGAACGGTGAAGGGTGAAAAGATAAGAGCGACCGGGGTTTGAATGCATCGAATTTTTTGGAAAAGGAGGATCGGACTGTGAGATGCTTTTATTGTATGGAAGAGTATGATGAAGAGCTTGATGTAATATGTCCGTTCTGCGGAAACGATGTCGTCGGTCCTACGAACGACAATACGTGTTTGCCTGCGGGTTCGGTCCTTAAACAAAGATATGTTTTAGGAAGGGTTCTCGGTGACGGAGGGTTCGGAATTACTTATATTGGATATGACAAGGCTCTGAAAAGAAAGGTTGCTGTTAAAGAGTTCTTTCCGAATGAATGCGTCACCCGTCAGAAAGGCGACACTACGGTAACTCCCCTCAGCGGAGAGCGTGGGGAGAGATACCAAAGCGGTCTCAAAAGCTTTCAGGAGGAGGCTCAGAGACTGGCCAACCTCGGTTCAATCGAGGGCGTAGTCAATGTTTATGACGTTTTCGCCGACAACGGGACTGCATATATTGTAATGGAATATCTCAGCGGCGATACGGTTTCTCAGATGGTTGAGAAAAGCAAGGTTCTCGGATTTGGAAAGACGATGAACATTATCGTTCCCGTTCTGAGAAGTCTCATCAAGATTCACAAGGCAGGAATCATTCACCGTGACGTTTCGCCTCAGAACATAATAAGAACAAAAGAGGGAAAAATCGTTCTTATCGATTTCGGTGCCGCAAGACAGAATTCGTTCTCGATGTCGAAGAGCGTTTCGATTATTCTGAAACAGGGTTATGCCCCGATCGAACAGTACGACAACAAGCTTGAACAGAACACATGGACGGATGTCTATGCGGTTGCCGCTACGATGTATTATATGCTTACGGGCGTCACTCCGGATTTTGCGAATTCCAGACTTCTGACCGACACGCTTGCGCCCGTTTCCGAACTCAGGGAGGGGCTTCCGCCGCAGCTTGACGATATTCTCAGGAATGCGCTTGCGGTTCGTCCCGAAGACAGAACCCAGACCGCTCAGGAACTTCTCGATCAGATTATGACTCTAAAGGATTTCCGTAGAGAGCCAGTTAAGAAAAAACCTAAGAATCCCGAAAAGGTCGAAACGGAAAGAATTCCGAGGAAATCCCAGTGGAAAACTTACGTCGGAACTAATCCGGTCGACGTCGGCGCTCCCGAAGAGAGGGAATATCAGCCTACGGTTATCACTATCGACAGAACGGTGAAGGATCCCGATCCTCTCGAAACCGAGCCGCTCGTTCCCGAAAAGACGAAGAGCAGGATTTCACCGCTTGTTGTTACGGCGATAGTTCTCTCGATTCTAATTCTCGGAACGCTTCTGACGGTAGGATATATCGATCGGAAAAACAATATTTCCGTTCCTGATTTTGTGGGCGAAAATATAAATTCCGTTCTTAACAGCAGCGAATATGATTTCGACTTTGAAGTCGTGAACGTGTACAATCCCGATATGGACGTTGACGTTATAATCAGTCAGTCGCCGGTCGCAAGCTCCAGACACGTTAAAAAGGACTCTCACGTCAGACTCACCGTAAACAGTCTCGACACCGAGGTGAGCGTTCCGGTTCTTTCGAAGATGTCTCAGTCGGTTGCGATAAGCACGCTGAAGTCACTTTATCTTGAGAGTGAGATCGTTATTGTGAACAACGACGATTTTACCGACGGCACGGTCGTTAGCACCGATCCTGCGAACGGAAGCCGGGTCAAAGTCGGAACGGTTGTTACGCTCTATATCGCCGAGAACAGCGTCAAAGTTCCTGATCTCACCGGAAAAACTCTCATTGAAGCTACTAACGAGCTTAAGTCGATCGGACTTGAGGTCGGAGAAATATACTACGATTACAGCGACGAATACGATACCGGAAGCGTCATCAGACAGGGCGTTGACGGAGGAACAAAGGTTAACAAGGGAACCGAAATTCCTCTCACAATCAGCAGCGGAAGTCCCGTTCCGATTGACATCACCGAGACGATAGATCTGTCACAGCTTAAGGCACCGTTCACGATTACGGTATACTGCGACGGTGTTCTTGAGGCGGAAAAGAAGAGATACTCTCTTGTTTTCGACGACACGTTTACTTTTACGATAACACGGAACATCAACGAAGGCTCGAAAACGGTTGAGGTAATGATTGACGACGAGCTCTATCAGACTTATGTCTTTGATTTCGGAAACGGAATATCCGAGTTCATCGAACAGAGAGAGGTCAGCGCAATGAACCGCTCCGACGACGGGGACGATTCCGATACATCGGGAAGAAACACCTCGAGCGAATCCACGTCTTCTTCGGAAACGTCTTCAAGAGAAGAGAGTCACGTTAATTCCACGGTTTCGGAAAAAGACACCGACGTAAATTCGGAAAACGAGTCCTCGGTCGTTATTTTCCCCGAGCCGATATCGGAATCGGGAAGCGAAAGCCGATAAAATTCAAGCGGCTGATTATATTGTTTATTAAAGGCAGGAAGTTTTTTCCTGCCTTTTTGTTTTATTTTTCTTAACATTTAGCTTCTTTACAACATATATATTGTTGTGTTATAATAAATTTTAAGGAAATTTAAATCAAATTATATGGAAATTTATTATAGTGAATCAAAGCTGAACGAATGTTCATACATAAAACGAACAAATTTTAAAACCGCAAAAAGTCTGAAAAAGGACGGTTAAAGTTTTGATCCAACTTTTTTAAAAGTTGGCGGGTCGAGGGCAGAGCCCTCGTGGTTTTTTAAGGGCAAAGCCCTTAATTATATATTACTCTAATAAAATCTTTAAAAGGTTGTGCTGAAAAATGCTTAAAATTCAGAATCTGACTAAAAAATACGGTGACAAAATCGCTGTTGACAATCTCAGCCTCGAAATCAAAAGCGGCGAGATTTACGGTTTTATAGGCCACAACGGAGCAGGAAAAACCACGACGATAAAATCCTGCTGCGGTCTTCTCGAATTTGATGAAGGAGAAATTTTTGTTGACGGAATTTCAATAAAGGAAGATCCGCTTGAATGCAAAAGGCGGCTTTCGTATCTTCCCGACAACCCCGATCTCTATGACTTTATGCCGGGGATAAAATATCTGAACTTTGTTGCGGATATATATGAGATGTCTCCCAAGGAGAGAGAAACTCAGATAAAAAAGCTTGCGGATATGTTCGGGATAACGAAGGATCTGGCTCAGCCGATTAACAGCTATTCCCACGGAATGAAGCAGAAGCTTGCGCTGATTTCGGCTTTTATGCATAAGCCGAAGCTGGTTCTTCTTGACGAGCCGTTCGTTGGTCTTGACCCTATCGCCTCCCACAGAATGAAGGAGGAGATGAGGGAAGCGTGCAGAGAAGGTGCGGCTGTTTTCTTTTCGACTCACGTTCTTGAGGTCGCCGAAAAGCTCTGCGACAAAATAGCTATTATCCGTGACGGAAAGCTCATCATCAGCGGTACAACCGATGAGGTAAAGGGTGCCGCGTCGCTTGAGGACGTGTTCCTGAAACTGGAGGAAGACGATGGCTAAGACTAAAACCAATACGAAAACGGTAATCCAACTTGTTAAAATAAAAATAACCGGCGGAATTTCGTCAATGCTGACGTTCATGCGAGGGCGTGAGAAAAGGGGAGAGGGGTTTAATGTCGGAACGGCAATAATCATCGGAATAATTGCGATTGCGTTCATTCTCATGATGGCATTTTCCTTCGGACTTGCGATGGTTATGGGATTCCAGATGTTTTACAAGAGATGCATCTGGCTTTACTTCCCGATGGGGGTTGTCTGTGCGACTGTTTTTTCGCTTGTCGGCACGATTTTTGCCGCTCAGTCGTATCTCTTCGAATCGAAAGACAACGACCTGCTTCTGAGCATGCCGATAAAACCTTCGTCCGTTCTGCTGAGCAGAATGCTTGCGCTTTATTTTCTAAATTTTATTTACAGCAATCTGATATTTTTTCCGGTGGGGCTCGCTTACGGACTGTTTTTCAGATTCAATGTTGTTACGTTTCTGTACTTTATTATTTCGGCGCTTATGATTCCTCTTCTGGCTACAGCGCTCAGCTGCGTATTCGGATACATAACGGGAAAGATTTCGGAGAAAATTCCGAACAAGAATCTGCTTTCGGTTGTTTTCGGATTTTTCATGATTGCTCTGCTTTCCGTTGTAGGATTGAATTTCGGAAATATACTCGGCGTTCTGATGAACAACATTGATATGGTTGCGGATGACGTGCGGAAATATGTCATTATTCTTTATTGGTACGGAACCGCGTCAAGCGGCGGAAATGTTCTCGGACTGATTCCGATAGTGCTGCTGACGGTGGTTCTTACATATCTGGTATTTTTGTTCCTTTCGAAACAGTTCCTCAAAATAGTAACACGAAAGGTAAGCATGAAAAAGAAAAAATACGTAGAAAAACCGATGAAAAAGACGAATATACAGCTTATGCTGATAAAAAAGGAAGTCGGTTATTTTTTCAGCATTCCTGCTTACGTAATGAATGCCGGCATGAGTACGATTATGTCTATCATGCTTGGCGTGGGAATTCTCGCACGAGGCAACGTTATAGTTGAATGGCTTCCGAGAATGTTCCCTGACGCTTCCTCAAACCTCATGGCTCTGGCGATCGGTTCGTCGCTTGCGCTGTGCTGTACCATCAACGACGTTACCGCTCCGAGCATTTCTCTCGAAGGAAAAACGATGTGGCTGCTGAAATCCACTCCCGTTAAGCCGATGAACGTCTTTCTGGCGAAGGCTCTTCTCGCTCCGATAGTTTCGCTTCCGGGAGTTATTTTTACTTCGGTTGCGAGCGCATTAATGCTTGACCTGACATCGGTTGATATTATGTTTATAATATTTATTCCGATTCTTGCGTGTCTGTTTTCCGGTTTTCTCGGAATATGCGTTAACATGAAGATTCCTCGTTTTGACTGGACCAACGAGATAACGGTCATAAAACAGAGCCTGAGCGTTATTTTTACGCTGCTTCTGTCGATGTTCTTTACTGCGGTTCCGTTCGTTCTTGCGATTGTTCCGGCGGCTTATCTTGAAGATTTCTCGTCTCTGTGGTCATACGGAATATGTATAATATATTTTCTTCTTCTCGTTTTGCTGGAAGTTTTCTATCTTGCGACCGATGGAAAGAGAATTTGGAATAGCTTCTGAATATTTCAGGCGTCCGGATGAATTATGCCGGACGCCTTTTTAAATAAAAATTTCTTTATAAAAATAAAAAAATTTGAAAAATAAGGTTGACAAAATCTTAAATGTGTGTTATTATATTATTCGTTGAGTGAACGACATGAAGTCGGGAACGAAAAGAGTTTATATGCGAGTGTGCTGGAATTGGCAGACAGGCACGTTTGAGGGGCGTGTGTTGTATGACGTACGGGTTCAAGTCCCGTCACTCGCACTTTTTGAAAGAGTTACTTTTAGTAGCTCTTTTTATTTTTTTAAATTTGATTTTTCGGAAAAATTTTTCGAAAAACTGTTGACAAAAGCAAAATTATGTGTTATTATATTATTCGTTGAGTGAACGACATGAAGTCGGGAACGAAAAGAGTTTATATGCGAGTGTGCTGGAATTGGCAGACAGGCACGTTTGAGGGGCGTGTGTTGTATGACGTACGGGTTCAAGTCCCGTCACTCGCACTTTTGAAAGACTTGCTTTGTGCAGGTCTTTTTTTAGCATATTTTTATGTTTTTTGCGAAAGGGTCTGAGGACAATGTTTATTTCAATAGATACCCTCCTTAAGAATAACAACTATTGCTTCTCAAAGCAAATAAGCTTTTGGTTTGATAAAGACCGATATGAATTTTACACTACCGAAAAGCTTCGGGAATTTGGTTATAATACAAGTGACCAGGAAAAGCTTAAGGTGCTGCTGGCTGATAATAATATTATACCCTCGTTTTCCGTTGATGAATATGAATTTGACAGAATGTATGTCGACAGCTTTAGAAACAAAAAGCTGTCGGAAATGTTTGATAAGATTAAGGACAGAGAACAGTATGACCATGCATTCAGAGTTTATACCGAAAACAACAACATATACTATGGGTACAAGCTCAAGGAATTTACGGAAGAAGCAGCTGTAAAGTGGTGCGTTGACAATAACATAAAGTACAGAAAATAATATAGAATTAAAAGGTGAGCTGATATGGGACCGTTTTTTTATAGAGTCGAAAGAATTAACGGCGACTATGCTTATTTAGTCAGAACAGACATTGATGACAGCGAGGAGATGATTGTTGCGCTTGCGCTTCTGCCCGATGAAATCGATGTCGGCACGGAGCTAAAGTGGGAGGATTTTTCCTATACGGTTCTGGGATGAGCTATGTTTTTGGTTTAAAATAATTGAAATTGGATTTTAGCGGTTAACACTATTTCCGGAATGGGGTAGTGTTATTTTTATTGCCAAAAAATTCTATGAATATTTGGCAATAATTTCTCAGAGAATATTTAAAAATCCTGTTGACAAAACAAAATTAATTGTGTACAATTTAGTTAATGATTGTGTGCAATCTAATTGTACACTTGTAAATTTATGTACAGGGAGTGACATATATGGGTATTTATGATTTTGTTGTTAAGGACGCAAAGGGCAACAATGTGAGCATGGCTGAGTATAAGGGAAAGGTACTGCTTATCGTCAACACCGCAACAGGCTGTGGGTTTACTCCGCAGTATGACGGACTGCAGGATTTGTACGAGAAGTATAATTCTCAGGGATTCGAAATACTTGATTTTCCATGTAACCAATTTGCGAACCAGGCGCCGGGGACGGAGGAGGAGATCGCAAGCTTCTGTCAGTCGAGATACGGAATTACGTTCAGGCTTTTTTCAAAAATAAACGTAAACGGCGACGACGCAGAGCCGCTCTACAGATATCTAAAAGAGCAGAAAAAAGGAGTTCTCGGAAACAATATCAAGTGGAATTTTACGAAGTTCCTCGTTGACAGGGAAGGAAATGTTATTGAGCGTTTTGGCCCGACGGTGACGCCGGAGGCAATCGACCCGAAAATTAAGGAGTTGTTATAATATGGAATATATCTACAAAACGAAGAATACGTGTTCTACGGAGATAAAGCTTGACATCAACGGCGACGTTGTTACAAACGTTGTTTTTACCGGAGGATGCAACGGCAATCTTAAGGCTATTCCGATTCTCGTTGACGGCTGGACGGTTGATGAAATCGAGTCGAAGCTCACGGGAATCACATGCGGCAGACGTCCAACTTCTTGCGGTGACCAGCTCGCTAAGGCGGTAAGGGAAGCTTACGAAGCACAGAAAGCGGCACAAGGTGCATAATATGTCATAAGGGTCTTGAGGATAAGGCTTTTTGAGAATATTGGTAAAAGGGTGTTGAACAAATAAATGACAACAGAAAGAAACAGAAGAATCATAAGAACAAGCGTTATCGGAATTGCTGTGAATGTGGTTCTGGTTGCCTTCAAAATGGCGGTAGGACTTATCGCAAATTCGATTTCTATTGTGCTTGATGCAGTCAACAATCTGAGCGACGCACTTTCCTCGGTGATAACGATCGTAGGTACCAAGCTTTCGGCGAAGGCACCTGATAAAAAGCACCCTTACGGTCACGGAAGAATAGAATATCTTACGGCTGTTGCAATATCTTTAATTGCACTTCTCGCCGGTCTGACCTCGCTTAAGGAGTCGGTGATAAAAATATTCCACCCTGAGGAAACAGACTATTCGATAGCTTCGATTATAGTTATTGCTGCGGCAATCGCCGCAAAGCTTCTGTGCGGAAAATATGTAAAGGGTATGGGTGAGAAGCTTAACTCCCAGTCGCTTATTGCAAGCGGTACCGACGCGTTTTCAGATGCGGTTCTTTCGGCAGGAACGCTGATAACGGCACTTGTCGGAATGATATGGGGGCTAAACCTTGAGGGGATAATGGGCTCGATAATTTCTCTTTTTATCATAAAAGCCGGCGTCGAAATCCTCACCGATACACTGAACAGTATTATCGGCGTGAGGTTCGACAGCGAGCTGACGGAGAAGATAAAACAGAAAATAAACGGCTACGATGAGGTCAAGGGTACCTATGACCTCACTCTTCACAGCTACGGTCCGACTAAGATAATAGGCACGGCTCATATTGAAGTTGACGACAATATGACCGCAAGGGAAATTCACAAGCTTTCAAGGAAAATCTCGGCGGAGATTATGTTTGAATTCGGAATAATTCTTACTGTCGGAGTTTACGCTTCGAATACGTCGGGTGAGTTCGGAAAGATAAAAAGACTTGTTGAAGACGTCGTAAAGACTCATCCGGAAATTTTGCAGATGCACGGTTTTTATGCCGAGGCAAACATAAAATACGCTATGTTCGATTTGGTGGTTGATTTTGAATGTGATGCGAATGAGGTCAGGGAAGCTGTAATGTCGGAGCTCCATGAGGTCTGTCCTGATTATATTTTTGATATAATTATGGATTCGGATTACAGTGACTGAACATTTGAAGGGGAGAACTATGGAGGACTTGAAATTCGACTGTCTGAAGCTTGAAAATCAGCTCTGCTTTCCGCTTTATGCCTGTGCAAAGGAGCTGATAAGAGCCTATAAGCCGCACCTTGATAAGCTCGACCTGACGTATACTCAGTATATTGTCATGATGGTTATGTGGGAGAAGAAGAGCTGTAACGTCAGGGAACTCGGAGACGTGCTGTTCCTTGATTCCGGAACTCTGACGCCTGTACTGAAAAAGCTTGAAAGCAAGGGCTATGTCGAAAGAAACCGTTCGAAAAAGGACGAGAGAGCTCTGATTGTTTCAATAACAGAGGAGGGCGAAGGTCTGAAGGAAAGAGCGGCTGAAGTTCCGACGGCTATGGGACAGTGCATGAAGCTTGAACCGGAAGAAGCGGTACAGTTTTACAGAACGCTCTATAGGGTTCTCGGTACATTAAGGGAAATCAACGGCGGAGAACAGTGATAAACTTCAAGGGGACGCTCTTTGACTGAGCGTCCCCTTGAAGCGTAGATATGGAATTTTTATTCGGTTTCATACTATTCTCTAATAGAAAGCAGACACTTTCTATTAGAGAAAGAAACGCGTTATAGCTCAATTGACGTCTCATACAATCCCGATGCATCTACGGTGCTATTAAAAAGTAGAAAGTCTATTTTTTAATAGGGATTAGTATCATGAGTTTCAGGAATAGATTTTTTCCTGTTGACGATGAGCAGAACCAGACCCGTAAGAAACAGAACAGCAGAAAGAAGCTGAGAAACTCTTATCGGCGCAAACGGCAGATAGAGACTGTCCGAACGCAGCCCCTCAACTATGCTTCTCTCAAAACCATACCAGACAAGATACATATAGAATATCTGACCGTCATACTTAAGATGTTTTTTCCGAACAAAATGCAGGATCACAAACCCGAGCAGACACCATACCGATTCATAGAAAAAGCACGGGTGAACGCCGAAACCGCCCGTTCTCTCGGAAACCATTCTCCACGGAAGATCGGTTTCCGAACCAAAAGCCTCCTGATTCATGAAATTTCCCCAGCGGCCTATTCCCTGACCGATGAGAAAACCGAGGACCGCAACGTCAAGGATCGGGAGAATTTTCATCTTCTGAATCTTCGCAACCGTGAGTCCTCCGATCAGTGCGCCGATAAGACCTCCGTATATCGCCAGTCCGCCCTGGTGTATGTTAAGTATTTTTATCGGATCGTTCTTAAAGCTGTCCCAGCTAAAAAAAACGTAGTAAAGCCTTGCGCCGATTATGGCGGTTATAAGACCTACGATAACGCAGTTTAAAAGCTTGTCCTCGTTGACGTTGTGCTTCTTTGCGATTCTCATACAGTATATTACCGCAAGAATGAAGCCTGCCGCTATGATAATACCGTACCAATAAATCGAAAAATCCCCTATCGAAAAGGCAATCGGAGAAACGTCAAAGCTCCACCCGAGCCCCGGAAATTCAACATGATATGATGACATTTTAATTATCCTTTCTTTTCTTAAAAACTGACCGAACCCGACTGCAAGCGAAATCGCAGTCGGGCAGTAATTAATTTGTTTGGCTGTTAAAAGTGTTAAAACCGTAAGTTTTTCCCTGGGGGCGAACCACTGTCAGCAGGTTCGCCCCCACCCGAACTTTATCTCATGTTAAAGTTTATTCTGCCCCCACAGCTAAAGCATAAGTTCCGTCAGCCAATCGGCTATCGCCTTCGGCTCTGCCTCTTGGGACGTCACTCATCCGCTGAGTGGAGCATAAAGGAGTTTCGCTCGTTGCGACGAGCGAGCAGGGGCTCTGCCCCATGCACCCCGCAAGCCTTTGAAAAGGCTTGAGCGAAACTTTAAACGAAAAATATCTTCAAATTTAATTATAAATCAATCTTCCCCAAGAACAACCGACAGCGTACAATTATCCGGGTCAAGTATCTCTGTGAGACGGTTTTCTACATCCTCCGCTGTTGCGTTTGCCACGGCGTCAACGTATTCGAAAAGCTCTCTTTCGTTGAAATGCATATCGACAAGAACATTCGCAATATTCTCGTTGCTGTTGAAACCCGAGATCGTGCTGCCGTAAACGGAACGCTTTGCTATCTCAAATTCTTCCCTGTCGATACCGTTCTTTTTGAAATCCCTTATTGCTTCCTTGATGACCTCGGCAGCCTTCTTCGGATTTCTCGACTCGCCGCCGAAGAGAACCGCCGCATAGTGCGGACCTTCCATATATTCAAAGCTGAACGAATCATTGATGAGCTCCTCGTCAAGAAGCCTGTTGTAAAGCGGACTTGACTGCGACGCAAGGATATAGAGAAGAATATCCGTATATGCAAGCTGCTTTGATGTTGCCGCCTTATCGCCGATGTTCTCCTTGAATCCGAGGTTGAAAAGCGGGATCGTAACCGGGAATTTCTGCTCGATATATTCCTGTGCAACCTCATAAGGCTCGTCCTCGAAGAAATTCTCGATTTTATGCTTTTCGCACGGCTTCAGCATTCTGTCCGCAACCGAGAGAACCTGTTCAACCGTAGTGTTTCCTGCAACGCACAGAACCATGTTGTTAAGGTTGTAGAAGCTGTTGTAGCATTCATAGAGCTTTTCGGCAGTGATCTCTGCGATAGACTCCACCGTACCGGCAATATCAATTCTGACAGGGTGCTTGTGATACATTCCGAGAAGCGTATTGAACATGACTCTCCAGCTCGGAGAATCGTCGTACATCTTTATTTCCTGACCGATAATGCCCTGTTCCTTTGCGACGGTTTCGGCAGTAAAATACGGCGACTGAACAAAGTCAAGAAGTATCTCGAACGACTCCTCAAACTTCTCAGTACACGAGAAAAGATAGCACGTTTTCTCGAACGATGTATATGCATTTGCGCTTGCGCCTGTTTTCGCATATCTTGCGAATGCGTCGCCGTCCTCGCTCTCGAAAAGCTTATGCTCGAGATAGTGGGCGATACCGTCGGGAACGGTGATCTCCTCACCGTCGTCTATTCTGAATCTTGTATTGACGGAACCGTATTTTGTTCCGAAAATTGCGTAGGTTGACTTGTAGCCCTCCTTCGGATATACATATATCGTAAGTCCCGACGGGTGGTCGAGAACATAATACTTATCCTTTACAAGCTTGCTTTCAACAGTTTTAATATCCATTATTCAACCTCCTCGCTGTCGTCCTTCGTCAGGACATAAACGGTATCAAGCGTAAGTCTGTTGGCAGCCTCAATGACCTGCTCCTTGGTAACGGCATTGATGAGCTCCGCTTCCTCCTGCGGAGAAATCTTCTTGCCCTTGAGCATCTGAGAAATGTACCACGCCTGAGTACCTGCGGAAGAATCGACCGAACTTAAATATTTGTTTGAAAGACTGAGCTTTGTGCTGCTCATCTCCTCATCGGTGATATTGCCCTTCTTCATCTCTTCGATCTCATTGAGTATAGCCTCTTTGGCTTTTTCGATATTTTCCTTCTGAACGCCGCTTTCGATAAACATGATACCCTTGTTCGAATCGTATGACGAAAGACAATAATAGCAAAGACTGAGCTTTTCACGGACATTGTTGAAAAGCTTCGAATGAGCCGTACCGCCGAGAACTGCGCACGCAAGCTTCATCTCTTGAACCTTTTCACTCGGCTCGGCGCAGTCGGTTCTGAAACCGATAATAAGCTTTGACTGAACAACGTCGAGATAGTCCGTTCTTTCCTTGACCTCTTCCGCTTTTGGAATAACGAGAGTCTCGCCCTTTTGAGGATTTCTCTCAATTCCCGAGAATTTCTCCCTGAACAGCTCACAGATCTCTTCCGTGTCGCTGCTTCCGAGGCACATGATCTCTACTCTCGCAGTTTTTATAATATTAACATAAGCGTCATAGGCGTCCTTCGCCGTAAGAGCAAGAACCTGCTCCTTTGTTCCGTACTTGTTTATGCCGTACTTTTCTCCCTTGAACATAACCTCAAGGAATCTCTTCATAGAATACGAACGCTTGTTGTTGAACTGTGCGTCTATCGAATCGAGAAGCTGTCTCTGCTCCTGTCTGAAATCCTCTTCACAGAACTCACCGTCAGCGGCATTCGGCTCGAACAGCGCGCTGCATAAAAGCTCTCCGAGCTCTTTGTAAACAGATTCTCCGCTCAGGCTGTATCTGTCGTCAATACTTGCGGCAGACAGGGTTATAGCCTGAAAATCGCCCATTTTGCCGTTAGATCCCGAAAGTGAAGCACCGTACATCATATCAAGCTTTCTGCTGAGTTTCAGGAACGACGGATAAGCTTTACACGAACGGGTCAGAATATTCGGCACGATAGCATTGGCCGAAACCTTATTTTCATCCATATCGACAAGCATAGTCACTGCGATCCTGCTTGTCTTGAATCTGTCGTCAAAAATCGTATTAAAGTACACAACGTCAGCGATCTGCACTCTCTTAAGATTCTCATTTTTTTCCAACATAAAACACCTCTTTTTTGCCCCGATTCCGGACTCATTTCTTGACATAAGTCCTCTGCCCGAGGACAGGGACTTTTCCCGGCCAGGTTTTTTCTCTATTATAGTTTTTGGACTTTTCCTACTTTTTGTATTGCGAAGCCTGTTAAAGTTTTTGCCCGGCTTTTTTCAAAAGGCGCCCCGAAGGAAGTGCCCTTGGGGTACTGGCGGGTCGAGGGCAGAGCCCTCGCAGGTTTTAAGGACGGAGTCCTTAACAATATATTACTTCTTAAAAGTGCCGCACTCCGGCATTTTTATAAAAAACCTCATTGTTCCTAATAATACACTTCATCATTGTCATAATCACCGGCATCATAATATCCGTCATCGTAATTATAAACCTCATAATTATTTATGTCAACATTTTCATCGTTATATACTTCGCCGTTGCCGTCAAACTCATTTTCGTTTTCATTCTCACCGTAAAAGCCTTCATCACCGAAAGCGTTCTCGTCCTCACTGACATCATTCGATTCATCATCACTCAGGCTTTCCGTATCAACGCTCGATGTATCCGTGTCCATATCCGTAAAATAAAGCGTCCTGTACATCTCCATTGACTCGGTTACCCTCGTCAGATAGTTCGATGTTTCCTCAAAAGGAATATCCTCCGAGGTTACGTCGTGGTCGGGAATCGTACCGTCCGCTATCCACGAATCCACATTTCCGTGACCTGCGTTGTATGCGCATATCGCAAGCGATGTGTCTCCGTCGTAACGGTCAAGAAGATAGCTCAGAAAAAAAGTTCCGTATTCGATATTTGTCTTCGGATTGTACAGTTTGTCGCTGTCCATAAGCTTGTCGGACTGAAATCCTGCACGATAGTTCTGAAGCCAGCTGAACGTCTCGGGCATAATCTGCATAAGACCTATTGCGCCCACATTCGAAACTGCGTCGGGGTTAAAGTTGCTCTCGGTCCTTATAACACCGTAAATCAGACACACGTCAACATCAAACTCCCGCGCCGACTTTTCAACGTAGCTTTCATATTTCACAGGATACAGGCTCTTCGTAAACTCCTCGGTCGCCTTGTCGTTAAAGACAGTCGAAAAAATAAGAAGAACAACCGGTATCAGTATCGAAAATCCAAGAAGGCTTGCTATTATCATAAACGGAACTTTATTCTCTTTTTTTGATTTGGATTTAGATTTAGCCGATTTAGCCATAATTCATCTCCTTCTATCATATACGCTTCCCCGTAAAAAAGCTACAGAAATCTGTCGTTAATTTCTTCGACCTTAACCTTTATTTCATCAAGCGGCAAAGACCCGTCTATCACAAAATCGGATTTGCCGATATAAAACTCGTCGTCATGCTGAGCGGACATTCTTTTTTTCAGCTGTTCCTCGCTCAGTCCGTCACGTTTTTTCAGCCGTTCAAGCCTTAAACCGACCGGCGCAGTCACGCTCACAACACAGTCGCACATAATATCCGAATTGCTTTCAAAAAGCAAAGGCGCGTCAAAAACAAATCTGTTTTTACCGCTGTCGATATTCTCCCTGCAAATCTTCAGAACCTGAAGAAATATCCACGGATGAGTGATATCATTGAGCATTTCCGTACTTTCCTTCGATGAAAAGGCTCTTCCGGCGAGTTTCTGCCTGTCAAGAGTTCCGTCGGCATTCAGGATATCCTCACCGAAAACTCCGCAGACCTGTTTCAGACAGCTGCTCCCCGGCATCAATGCCCTTCTTGCGATTTCGTCGGCGTTTATTATAACATATCCTATTTCTTTAAAAAACTCCGACACAGTGCTTTTTCCCGAGCCCGTAGGACCTGTGAGTCCTATTATCGTAAAATCACGCAAGCTCAATCACCTCGAATCCTGCAGCCCTGATAAGCCTGTTATAAACAGCCATAGCAGTTCCCTTTGTGCCGGGACATCTTCCGTAAACCGTTTTCAGCTCCGTTTCATCGATAGCTCTGAGCGAATCGAAAAGCCTTTCCGCCTGTTTTATGTAATCGTTTTTTCCGCCGTAGGGGAATGTTCTGACGAAAAGCTTCTCAACGTCCTCATCATAGCACAAGGCTCCGACGTCGCCGCCTGCGTGACTGTTTACATATTCAATATATTTTTCATCGCTCGATTTTATTAATATCAGATTTGCCTTCGGAGCGTAGTGCTTGTATTTCATTCCTGGACTTTCCGCCTTCTGACCGTCCTTCATCTTGTACAGGACAGCCTCGGAAACTCTGACTTTTCCTATTGTTTCTTCAAGCTGTTCAAGCGTAATTCCGCCCGGACGAAGAAGCATAGGGACTTCCTCCGCAACAGTAATTACGGTCGACTCGACTCCGACCTCGCATGTTCCGCCGTCAATGACATAAGGTATTTTCCCCGACATATCGTGCATTACATGATGTGCCGCCGTAGGACTCGGAGCGCCGGAGGTGTTCGCCGACGGTGCGGCAAGCGGACAGCCTGCCGCCGTAATGACAGCCTGAGTCACCGGATGTGACGGAAAGCGAATCGCAACCGTCTGAAGTCCTGCGCTGACCTCGTCGGGTATTGCGGAACCCTTCGGCATAATAATAGTAAGCGGCCCGGGCCAGAATTTCTCGGCAAGCCTGTACGCTTTTTCCGGGATTTCACTGACAAGTTTAAACCTCTCGATCTGTTCAAAATCCGAGATATGAACAATAAGAGGGTTATCCATAGGTCTGCCCTTGGCTTCAAAAACAGCCTTCACGGCGCTTCCACTGAGCGCATTTGCGGCAAGACCGTAGACCGTCTCGGTCGGAACGGCAGCCAACTCACCGCTGTAAAGAGCCTTTCCGACAATTTCTATATTTTCTTTTGTAGGCAGTAAAAGCCGAGTTTCCATATTTTACACTGCTTTCTGTATTATAAATTAAATTTGTTTACAAAAATATGTTATTACGTTAAATTTATTTTAAATTCAAACGTTGTACTAAAACTC